>NCBR01000084.1 GCA_002279285.1 Acidobacteria bacterium 37-71-11 | reverse complement strand
GCGTCCGTCAGCGGACCGCCGGCCACCCAAGAAGCCAAACACAACCTTGTTTCCCACACGGACCACAACCACTGCAGGCGGCCGCCTATTGCCTCTAGAACACGAGCACCTGGTCGGCTTCGAGCGTCCAGTTCCCCAACAGGTCCAGGCTGCCCCGCTCCACCCCTTCGATCATGTCTTCAGGCCCGAACCCGCGGGCCTCCGAGCACGACCCTCAGGTGGCTGCGGCGCCCTGACGCGCCACCGAGGCGACCATGCGCCCGATGTTGTAGAAGCCGTTGGGCGTCTGCTGGTTCTTGCGGGCGCAGCCCACCGCGTCGCCCATCAGGAACAGCTTCACCGGAGCGCCCTTCTTCTGCAGGTCCATGGCGAGCCTCAGCCCGTTGTAGGGCCGCTCGCTGCCGTACGGCGCCTCGTTAAGGATGAACAGGAACGACTTCACGAAACCCTCCTCTCAAGCTCACAGCTCCATCGTGACGCCGGACGCCCTGCCCCCCGCCAGCAGGGCGAGGCGCAGGAGATCCCGCCTCAGGCCCACGGGCGTGAGCCACCACTTTTCGAAGAGCACCTTGCCCAGGTGCCAGCTCTTCCCCACCCTCCGGAGCTCGACCTGCGGCGAGGGCTCGCCGTAGAAGTTCCCGTAGGCGAACCCCGCCATCTCCTCCCCCGCCTCCAGCATGCAATAGCCGTCCGCGCAGAACTCCTCCGCCCTGCCCGCGCCGGTGATGTCGTGGGCGATGCGCTTGGCCACGGCGAGCGCCTGGGCGTGCGCGAAGACGCCCGCCTTAGGAAGGGGCAGGGCCACTTCGGGGCGCCAGCGGCCGGGCAACCCGATGGCCGTCACGTCGCCGATGGCGTAGACCCTCTCGTGCGGCGTCTTCAGGGTGGCCCGGTCCACGGGGATCCACCCCGCCTCGTTGCCTAGCCCCGATTCCCGGACGACCGCAGGAGGGCGGTGGGGCGGGATCACGACGAGCAGGTCGTACTCTTCCCGCGTCCCGTCCTTGAACTCCAGACGGCGGCTCCCGCCGTCAACGGAGGCCAGTGCCAGCCCCGGATGGAAGTGGATGCCTTTCTGGGCGAGCAGGTCCGAGACCATGCCCCCGAGCGCCGGTCCCGCCACGGGCAACGGCTGCGATTCCGGTGTGAACAGGTGAACGTCGAACTTTCCCGTCAGCCCACGCCGCCGCAATGTGTCAGCGATGAGCATGGCACCCTCGTGGGGAGCGCCCGGGCACTTGTAGGGGAGGCTGGAGACCACGACGGCAACCCGCCCACCTGGGAACGATCTCAGTTCATCCCGCAGCCGGGCGGCGCCGTCGAAACTGAAGAAAGTCTGGGCCGCCCCTTCCAGGCCGGGGATGGCGTCCGGGGCCAGCTCGGCCCCCAGCGCCACGACCAGGTGGTCGTACGCCACCTCGCCCTCGACCGTTTGCACCCGGCTGCGGCTCACGTCGATCCGCTCCACCCCAGCGGTGACCAACTCCACGCCGCGTCGCAGCAGGCTCCTGACGGGACGCACGATCTGGCCGGGGCGCCGGTCGCCGGTCATGACCCAGAGGAACGAGGGAGCGAAGGCGTGGTTTGCGTCCCGCTCGACGACCACCACCCGATGCTCCCTCGGCAGGAGCCGTCTCAACGCGTTGGCGGCGACCTGCCCGCCGATGCCGCCGCCGAGAATCACGATTGCCTGTGCTGCCATGATGCCAACCTCTCTTTCAGCGCTGGACTCGTCTCTTCCCGCGTGAGATCTCGGAGCTTTCGGTGACCTCAACGGGCATACCTGCGGCCCGCCAGTCCGGGTAGCCTTCGCGGAGGCGAACGGCTTTCAGGCCCGCCTTCCGCAGCGTCTCCACGGCCTGGACCGCCAGGACACAGTACGGGCCCCGGCAGTAGGCAACGATCTGATGGCCGCGGGGGACCTCCTTGATCCTGGCCTTCAACTCCCTCAGGGGTATGGAGAGTGCCCCGACAATGTGGCCCGACCGGTACTCCTCGGCGGGTCGCACGTCCAGGACCGTGACCCTGTCTTCCCGGACGCGCTGGAGAAGCTCGCGGGCCCCCACGGGCTCCATGCCCTCCCGGCCGTCGAGGAACCGGCGCGTGATCTGTTCCACCTCCGCCAGGCGCGCCTCGGCGAGGGACCTCATGTTCCGGAAGAACGCGCACACGGCCTCGTCGGCCAGACGATACGTGACGAAGAGCCCGTTCTTCTCGGCTTCGAGCAGCCGCGCCTCCTTCAGGACCTTGAGGTGCTGCGAGGTGCTGGCGATGCCAAGGCCCGCTTCCCCGGCCAGCACCTCGACGCTCCGCGGCCCCTGGCAAAGCAGGTCAAGGATCTCCAGGCGCTTCGGGTGCGCCACGGCCTTGCCGATCCGCGCGAATTGCCCGTACGTCGCGTCCTTGTACCGTCGTTCCACGCTCATCGGTCCGGCTCCTTTACTATTCTACAAATCGATTGAATATTAGGTCTATTCCCGGGCCGACACAAGAGTCCGAGGCCTCCGCTTGCCTATTCATGGTGTGAATGATTATCATTCATGCCATGGATACCGCAACGCTTCCGAGGGTCGTCGGCCCCAGCCTCAGCGCCCGGCTGCGGGTGATGCCGGCCGTGATCGTGACCGGTGCACGCCAGACCGGCAAGAGCACATTGGTGCAAGAGCTCACCCCCGGACAGCGCCGCTTCTTCTCGCTCGACGACCTGGACGTCCTCGATACGGCCCGCCGCGACCCGGAGGCGCTCGTGGGCGGCGACCAGCCGGTGACGCTGGACGAGGTGCAGCGCGAGCCCGCCCTTCTCCGCGCCGTGAAGCGGGCGATCGACCGGCGCCGGGTCCCGGGCCAGTTCCTGCTCACCGGCTCGGCCAACCTGCTCCTGATGCACCGGGTCTCCGAATCGCTCGCCGGCCGAGCGAGCTACCTGACCTTGTGGCCGATGACGCGGCGCGAGCAGAAGGGTCTGGGGCGGTGTGGCATTTGGGAGGAGCTGCTCTCGGCCGAGGACGAACGCTGGCCCTCCCTGCTCTCGGCCCAACCGGACGAGCCCGAGGACTGGCGAGCTTTGGCTCGTCGCGGCGGCTTCCCGACGCCGGCGCTGCACCTGAAGAAGGGCCACGACCGCGTGATCTGGTTCGACGGGTACGTGCGGACCTACTTGGAGCGCGACCTGCAGGATTTGTCCTCGATCGCGGCGCTGCCGGACTTCCGTCGCCTCATGCAGGCCGTGTGCCTGCGCCTCGGGCAGCTCGTCAATCAGACGGAGCTGGGCCGGGATATTGCGCTGCCGCAACCGACCGTCCACCGCTGGCTGAACCTCCTCGAGACCTCGAACCTGCTCGTCCGCCTGCCCGCGTTTGCGGTGAACCGCACCAAGCGGCTCATCAAGTCGCCCAAGCTCTACTGGGCCGACACAGGTCTGGCGTTACACATCGGCCAGAACGTCGAGCCTGAAGGCGCCCACCTCGAGAACCTGGCCCTGCACGATCTGCTGGTGTGGCGCGATGCACGCCTCGAACAGTCCGAGCTGTCCTACTGGCGCACCACCATCGGCGAGGAGGTGGACTTCGTGATCGAGGCGGGCGGCCGCCTGCTGCCGATCGAGGTCAAGGCCACGAGCGTTCCGCGCCTGCGGGACGCCGCGAACCTACGCACCTTCCGCGCCGAGTACGGGAAGAAGGCCCGGCCCGGCTTGCTCCTGCACACCGGCACGAAGATCGAGTGGCTCACCCCCGACGTCCTGGCCGCACCGTGGTGGCGGGTACTCTGAGTGACTTCTCCTCGACGCCTCCAGAGCAAGTGCAAACCTACTTGTGGGTGCGACCACACCCACGACACCATGGAGAACATCGACCTCGATTACGGCGCCGCCGGCGCCGCCGTCGCGATCGAGGCGGTCGCACGGCTGGCAGCCGCAACGACCGCGCTCCGGGCACCGGGCTCCGGGCCCTGAAGAACCGTGGGTGGTGGTTCGCGGTTTGGGGGTCGCTGGCTACCCTTCGGTTGTCGTTCCCGCGCAAGCGGGAACCCAGCCTCGGTCATTGCGGGCCGTCCCCGGCCGTCCAAGCCCGGCATTCATCACGAAGGTTGAGAGGGTGACGTCGCGCCGGATCGCCGGCGGGCACCGGCATCGACCGACCAGCAAGAGAGAAGGCCGCGCCCCTACGCTCTCGCCCCGCGGCGCCTCTGCGCCTCAGCGGAGACGAGTAAGCCGCGGATGAACGAGTGGAGCAGCGCTTCCAGCCGACGTTGCGTGCTGTCGGACCAGCTTCGCCTGTGGCCGTCACCGGCCGACCCGCCTTCGATCTGCAGCGACAGCGCCCCGGTTGGACGGTGCGAGTAGAAGGGGCCCTTCGTCTTCCAGGGGTTGCGTCTCATCGCGGCCCGCTCCTGGTCGTTGGGCGGGCGCTCCACGCGCTCAGTCAGCTCAACCAGGGCAAACGGGACCCGCTCGCCGTCAAGGACAGCGTACGTTCGGCCGCCGGCGGAACGCTCGGCCCCGGCAGGGCAGGCGGCGACCTCGACGCCGAACCCGGCGCCCTCGAGCGCGCAGACAATCGCGTTCACCATGCGAAGCGCCCGAGCCACGCTCCCCTTTGAGACCTCGACATCCAGCCCGCCACCCGCTCGCGCGCCGATGATCCCACCCTCGCCGGTCGCGGCCTCTTCGAGGGCGCGCCGGGTCCGAGCGACGAGGACGTGTTCGGGATCACCCACGTCCGGAACCGGTATCGCCCTGGGAAAGCGCTCCAGACCGCGGATGCCGGCAGGTGCCGGACGTTTCTCACGGCTCGGTTTGGGACGGCCGACGTACATCGGCACGCCTCGCGCGCGGGGCGGCAGCGGCGACTGCCGGAGCTTCTGTCCAGCGGCCTTGCACGCCCAGTAGCCACGGCCCGGCCGAGGGACGTCCAGCTTCCTGCACCACTTCGCGACAGCGACGTCCGAGATGCCGTAGCGTTCCGCGACCCTGGTGACAGGATCGGCCCAGACCTCCGCGTAGAGTTGCTCCCTGCTGATGTGCTGGCGCAGGAAACTCGCCCTCTGCTCGGCGGACAGGTTGTCCAGCCACTCGTCCTCCGAAGCTTGCGCTGGCCGGTCTGGCTTGCCTCCAGCCCTCACTCGCCGGCGCCCTGTTCGGATGTCCGTAGGTCGTGATGGCAGCAACGCATCGAGCCCCAGGTGCGCCATCTTCTGCCGTATCGCCGGAGTGCGGACCAACTCCGCGAAAATCGTCCCGGCGCAGTGCTGCGGCTTGGAGAGCTTGCCGAGCAACCAGGCGAGATCGCTGCTGGATTCCATCTTCAGGAGACTCCCCCGCATTTCTTGACAGTCCCTGGGACTGAGCGTGCTCAACCGCCCCCAGAAGTGCTCGAAGAGGCGCTCCAGACAGGCCCGATGGTCCGAGCGGTCCCAGTACCACCAACCCATCCGCCAGATGTTGCGCTCGATCGCCTTGGACCAGTCTCGGGGCGGGCGGCGGTCGTAGAGGAAATCCGTCGTGTCGGGGTCGCACACCTCGCCCCACAACGCCTCCCAGTCGTCACGGTCCGGGTCGGGCTTGAGGTATTTCAGGAGCTTGCCCCGCCCCAGCATGACGGCGACCTCGATCGCTGAGCTGCGGTCGTCATCGGGATCGTCGTCGTCCTCGGTGTACTTCAGACTCGGAACCTGGAGATGGGGATCGGCGCCGGCCCACACGAGCAGCGCCACACCCTTCTCGCGGTTCTCCGACACCGCCTCGCCCAGTGCGAGCGTCAGCGCGCGGGCGACGCGAGGGTCCGCGTTGTGGCGCTTGGCCCACCCGTACGCCGGCTTGTTGCTCGTCGACTCGGCAAGGTAGTACGCGAGGTGCCGGTCGCGCGTCAGATCCAGCCCGAGGTCCCAGAACCGTTCCATCGTCGAAACCTGGTAGGTCTCCAGCACCGCGTCCGGATCCGCCGCCTTGGGATCCGTGCCCCAGGCGAGGAGCAGATCGACGTAGTCCCAGGCCCGCTTTCGAAGCGCGAAGTTGAGGGGCGGCTGGGGCTCCAGCTCCGGCCGATAGCCGTTGCAGAGCAGGAGCAAGGTCAGGTCGTGCTGGCCGGACTCCATCGCCACGGAGAGTGGCGTCGCCGGGGCGCGCCAGGCGTCGACCTCACCGTACGCGACCTGGATAGGGCGCCCCGAAGCGAGCCAGCGCTCAACTGCGTAGATCCGCCCAGCCTGGCAGTGCTCGATCAGCTCGGCAATGGCAGCGGGATCTTCCGTGGCCCTGACGGGCGGCTTCTCGGCCGGTGGCTGCGGATCGGTCCGCGGATCAACCCACGTGACGGCGCCGATGACGTCTCCCATGAGAGGTCGGCTCCTTTCACAGCGTCCAGCTCGCGGCGCGGGGCGGATACGGACCGGCTATCACCAACTCAACTGGCTCCATTGGGGATGATCGTCCACCTTGACCGTCGCCTTCGTCAGGTTCGGATCATGAGTGGGCGTCCAGCGGCCGGCCCACGCCTGCCAACAGGAGGTCGGTCAGCTCGAGGATGACTGACCGCGCCGCTTCGACGGCTTCGGCCGTGTAGTCTTTGCCGGTTTCTCCCATGTCTTCTCGATGACCTCCCTGAGCAGGAAGCCTGAGGCCTCCTCGCCTCGCGCTCGAGCGCTCTGCAGGTCGAGGAAGACCTGGATGGCGCTGGCCACCGCAATACCGTCGATCAGCTGGCTGCGGTAGAACACGCCGTCGTCGTAGGGCTCGAGGATGCGGACGTTCGCACCGCTGTCCACCTTCTTGAGGCCGATCTTCCTGGCGACCGACTCGGGGTCGGTGCCGACGTAGATCGTCGCTTGTTGGTAGCGAACGAAGGGAGCGTACCGGGCGGCCCCCGAGAAACTGGTCAGGGCGTACGTTACGTCGTCTGCAGCGCAGCGTTTCGCCACCGCTCGCTCAGCCTCCGCAACCGGCAACGAGCTGTAGTAGCCCCGTTCCGTGCTCCGTCCGAGACGGTAGAACCGGCTCCAATCCTCGAGCAACGCCCGTGGATTGCTGAGGGTGAAGCCGTTCTTCCCGATAGCGATCAGCTCCCGGTCCGCGAGCAACTGCTTCACCTTCGCGACCTGCCCGATGCTCACGCCGGCCTCGATCGTCAGCCGGATCGTCTTCCAGGCCGCCTGTGGGTCCGCCAGGAGGACCCGCAGCACCCGTTCCGACTTCGGCGCGTAGAGCGAGCGCAGGCCCCGCCGCTTGGCGAAGGGGTTCGGCCTACCTTCTCGACGAATGAAGACCTCCCCGAAGCTCAAGAAGCAGTTGCCCGCGAAGTCGATCGTCCCGACGCCTTCCGTGGCGCAGAGCGTGGTCGTCTCGGGTGAGATATAGGGGGCGGCGAACACGAGGTAGGCGCTTGGTCTGGCTTCACGGTGCCGTAGCAGCTGGTTGATGGCGTCACGGGCGTACCGGGGCTCTCCGCTCCTCTTGACCTCGACAAGGACTGAGAGGGGGGCCCGATTCGACACCGGCGCAATCCGCAACTCGAGGTCCGGTCTTCCGGTCGTGGGCTCGGCCACACGCAAGCCCTTCTCGGCGTCGGGCCGGAGAAACGGCACTTCTGCCAACGCGCCCCTGAGGGCGGCCTCAGCTCGTTCCGCAAGATCCGGCACCTTGTTTTTCACGATAAGCGGTCCTTTCACCAAACGGTGAAAGTGATCATATGAGTGAAAGGCCAGGATGTCAAGCTTCAGGACGCCGCGAGCGGCAAGGCCGGGGCTGGAGCGCTGCCGCTGAGGTCGGCGCACGCCTGCTACCTCGCGCCTTCGTTCGCTGACACCGCCGCCTGGTCCGGGACGCTCAACTCGGTTGGTCTGTCTCAACGCACATGCCCCACGCCCGGCTCATCCTCCCGCTCTCCGCCTCCGCGGCGGGCCTGGCCCTGCCCGTCTGGCTCGGCGGCTCGGCCGTCTGGAGGCTCAATCAGTCCGCAGGGAGGGCGTACCTCGAGCCCTACCCCAAGGGGCTGCGAGCGCTGCTGGATGAGATCCCGTCGGAAAACGGGGGACGACAGGCGATGACCGCGTCGCATACTTACCACCTCCACGCTTGGTGGCATCTCGTCGCCGCAGCGCTTGCCACCACCAATACTAATGTCGATACGCATGGACGTGGTACCCATGCAACGGCTATAGCACCAGCACCGCCACCCACAAGAGAGAGGTGGCAACCCGTCACGAGGCGAGACGGTAGATGGCGGGGCGGTACGTGGGCTTCGGAACGGGCTTGTGCGCCGAACGCGCTGCTGCCAACCATGCCTGTTTGGCGACGAGGACTTCGCGGAGGGCTTCTTCGGGCGTATCGCCGAACGCCGAACAGGCTTCGAGATCGGGGATGTCGGCGATGAAACCCCCATCGTCCTCGCTGAAGAAGATGTTGATGTGGTAATCCTTCATGCCTCATCCCCCAGTTGCAGATTGTAGCGCTCTACGAGCTTGAGGAGCTGACTGACCTGGTAGGGTTTCGCCTTGCCGCGCACCGTTTGCAGGTTGAGCAGCTCCGGCACATCCTGATGCACGAAGATGTGGTGGCTGCCGCTCGTCCGCGCGAGGCGGAAGCCGAGGGCTTCAGCCAGTGCCACCGCCTCATCGAACCGGAGGCTCTTCGGGCTCGCCAGCGCCTTTTCGAGGAGTCTCCTTCGATTCACGCGAACCCTCCGGTCGTCCCAGGCGCCAGCTTGCGATCGGTCATGACGTGCAACCCGATGCGGCGCGCTCGAGGTTGAGGGCGAGGAGGGATTCGAGGAGCTGCTCGTCGGTCATCGCCGGGTCCCAGCCGTAGGCGGCGAAAACCGCGGCGTCGAGCTTGGCGTGGGCGAGGGCGAGCCAGGTGGGGCGCTGGTTGTAGAGGTTGGTCAGGGTCCGGGCTTTGAGGTTGATGGCGCACTCGACGTCCTTGGGCACGGTCCGCGGGTAGCGGACGGTACCGATGCCGCGCTCGTCGGGGTCGTGGACGTAGCGCGCCCACGGGCCGTCGGCCGAGCCGGGGAACTCGAGCACCTCCTCGCGCGTCCACTCGGGCGGGTTGAGCCAGGTGCTGCGCAGCCGATCCAGCTCGCGAGCGGCCTCGGCGATGGCCTCAACCCGCGGGTCGTCCTGGGGTTCCTTCCCCGGCGGCCAGGGGAACGGGAACGTCTCGAAGCAGGTGGTCGGCGTGTAGCGCGGCCGAGTCTCAAGGCGCGTGCCCATGCGCAGCGCCCACACCTCGTGGATGCGCGAGTGCAGGACTCCAAAGAAGTAGTCATCCGACCGGGCGACAACAATCAATAGATTGGCCGGCACGACGATCGCGTCGACAAAAACCAAGAAGCCATGCTTGGCTACCATCGAGCGCGCCAGATATCGACTCATCGCTGCAGTAGCTTTGCGGAGTTCGGGTCGGGGACGCTCAAAGCGCCAGAAGTTCTTCCCCCCCGTTCTGTACTCGCGCCGTGCTACCT
>NCBR01000269.1 GCA_002279285.1 Acidobacteria bacterium 37-71-11 | reverse complement strand
AGCCGCGCGGCCGCCGTTGGGCCTATCGCAAGGCGCGCAAGCCGGTCGCACCGGAGCATAGCCGGAGGCTATGTGAGGATGCGAACCGGCGCAGCGCAACGCCGCGAGAGGTCCGACGCCGGCCGCGCCTGAAGCGGGGGTGATGCCTCCTTGCCTACATCTCTCCGGGGACGGGGATGCCGAGGAGTTCTTCGAGGATCTCCCCGATCGTCGCCCCGAACAGGCGGAACACCCCGCGCCGCAGGGCGCGAATCCCCTCGTCCTCGGCGTGCAGGACGGAGTGCTCGTGGTAGAGCTTGTGGAACAGCTGCGCCAGGTCGCGCGCGTGCGCGGCCAGGAGGGAGAACTCGAGCGAAGCGAGGGCCTTGCCGACCACCTCCCGGGTGCGCGCGCAGGCGAACGCCAGCTCCCAGAGGTCGTCGGGCACGGCCGCCGCGGCGGCCGCCCCGGCATCCGTCTCCGTCGAGCCGGCGAGGCCCTGCGCCGCCAGCTTCTCGAAGACCTTGGCGGCGCGCACGGCGGAGTACTGCAGGTACGGCCCGGTGTCGCCCTCGAACGCGAGCGCCTCGTCGAAGTCGAACGCGAGCACCCGGTTGCGCCCCTGGCGCGCCATCTGGTAGCGGAGCGCCCCGACCGCGATGGCGCGCGCCCGGGCCGCGACCATCTCGGGCGCGAGGGCGGCGCCCTCGCCCTGGCGTTCGGCGATCGCGCGTTCCGCCTCGCGGATGAGCGTGACGAGCAGCGCGTCGGCCGCGACGCCGATCCCGCGCCGGCCCGACATCTCGAGGAACGGCCTGGCCATGTCCTCGGCCGTGAGGCCGAAGTCGAGCCCGTGCGTTTCCTCGAGGCGCCGCACCGCCTTCGGCGTCAGCGCCACCATCTCGTAGGCGAAGTGGATCGAGTTCTCGGCCGCGGCCGGGTGGCCGAGGACGCGGATCGCCTCCTTGACGACCTTCTGCGGGTACGACTGGCGCACGTCGATCACGTTGTAGACGCGGCCGCCGGCGCCGAACGCCGCGCCGGCCGGACGCTCCGCGGGATCCGAGGCGGTGCGGTAAAGAATGCGTGCCCCCTCGCCGTAGCGCACCGGGCCGGCGGTGCCGTCCTGCGCGAAGTGCGCGAACGCACGGTAGCCGAAGTCGTGCAGCGCGCCGCCGGCGTCGCGCAGCAGGCCGAGCTTCCAGAGCTGGTAGGCGATGTCCTTGCCGGTGTAGGTGACGGTGCCGTTGGAGCGCAGCAGGATCTTGTCGGCGTCGGCCATCCCGGCGAACTCCGGCGAGTCCGCGAGCGACATCACCCAACAGCCGGCGTTCTTCCCCTCGCTCTCGAGCCGGATCGCGCCCGCCGCCTGCAGCAGCTCGAACGCCCGCTGCCAGAAGCCGCGGTGGAGGATGTCCGACTCGTGCGGGAGGACGTCGTAGGCGATCCCGAGACGGCCCATCGTGACGAGGTGGCAGCGCACGTTGGCCTCGGCGACGGCGGCGGCGAGTCTGGCGATGGAACCGGGGTTCGGGGTTCGGGGCTCGGGGTCCGTGGAAGTCAGATCCTTGATGGCCTGGTCGAGCGATAACTCGGGGGGGAAGCCGGCCTCGATGGCGTGCAGCACCTCGGCGCGCCGCGCGGTCGCGCTCTCGTCCTCCTCGTACCAGCGGGTCACGCGCGGGTAGAGGTCCCAGCACAGGTCGTCGAAGTCGGCCTCGCCGAGGGTGCCGGTCACCAGCGTGCCGGCGGCCGCGCGCGCCGCGAACGACGCGAGCACGCCGGCGCGCGACGGTGCCGGCCCGAGCCCGGGCCACGCCGCGGCGACGGCCGCGAGCAGGCGCTCTTCCGGCAGGAAGAGGAAGCCCACCACGACGTCGGCGACCTGGACGCCGGTGTCGTCGATGTAGTCCTGGACCTCGACCGGGTGGCCGAGGTAACGCAGGCAGCGCACCAGCGTGTCGCCGAGCACGGCGTTGCGCAGGTGGCCGATGTGCGCCGCCTTGTTCGGGTTGATGTTGGTATGTTCCACTATCACTTTGGGGGGGCACTTCGGCCCCCCGCCCGGAACCCCCGCCTGCGCGACCCCCCCAGGCCCCCCGCGCTCGCCGGGAGTGAATCCCGGCTCGCGCATATCCATCACTTTGGGGGGGCACTTCGGCCCCCCGCCCGGAACCGCCGTTTTGCAGGAATCGCGCAGCAGGCGCGCGAGCGCCGCGCCGCGGCGCAGGCGGAAGTTGAGGAAGCCGGGCCCCTCCACCGCGCATCCCGGCTCGAGCAACGCGAGCGGGTGGTCGGCGGCAAGCCCGGCGCGCGCCTCGTCGACTCGCCGGGCGACCTCCTCGGCGATCGCGCGAGGGGCGCGCCGCAACGCCTTGGCGAGCGGGAGCGCGCCCGACCACGCCAGGTCGCCGAGCTGCCGCCTGGGCGGCACGTCAAGCGCGACCTGCGGCGCCTCCACTCCCATTGCCGCGAGCGCGCTCCCGATCGCGGCGGCCAGCTCCGTGCGGATCGTCTCGAGCATCCGGTTCCCTCCGTGGCGCGCGATTGTAGCGCGTGGCCCGCCCGCGGACGGAGCGTACACGGGGCGAACGGCGGGTCCCACAGTGTGACCCAGGTCACGTTGTCGCAGAGGGCGCCGGGTGGATGCTCAAAACGTGGGCTATTCTCAAACAAGAGGGCATCGGGCGGACGGCCACGTCTCGCTCATGGTCGCCCGTCCCCCCTCGCTCGGCACAACCCAAGCCGTTACGGGCGGCAGGATTCTTCCGCGGAAGCAGCCTCACCTCAGGCGAGCTACCCCGGGTGATCGGCCATATGTCGAGGCGCCTGCGCAGCAACTTGGGGATCCGATCATGCGAGGCCTGTCGCAGCCATTGCCTCGCTTTGCAGTGGTCAATGCGCACTAAACGGTCTTTCCGAGAGGAGGCAGTGCATGCGCTTGTCCCCCCGAATCACGGTCCTCGCGCTTCTCATCGCTTTGCCTGTTGTGGCGAAGCCAACGATCACGGTTGAAGCAAATGCGGTCGTGGCGTCGGGCGTCACCCCATCCGGCCAAGTGGCCTGGTTCTCCATCGCCTGGGACCGCTACCAGGCCATGAATCGTGTCACCCGGCGCGACCGCATCGATGCCGACAGCGGCGCAGGCCAGGTCACATTCGCGGTCGACGGCGGCGTGCCGCAAAACTCGATCTGGGTCGTGGTCGACCTCTCGAGCGGCGACTACGCGGTCGCCGCACCCGAAGGTACTCAGTTGCGGCTTGACACCGTTCCGGCCGCCTGGCTCGCCAAGGGTGCCAGAAGTGCGGCGGACGTGGTCCAGGCC
>NCBR01000268.1 GCA_002279285.1 Acidobacteria bacterium 37-71-11 | reverse complement strand
GGTTGCTATACTTTTGCGGCTCGGGGGGCCGGAGGGCCAACCATGGATGCAAAGGCGTACCAGTTGTGGAGGGAGAACCTCTACCGTCCCGCGGCGAAGCACGAGCGCGGCGAATTCACCACCTCCTCGGGCTTCCCGGTCGAGCCGGTCTACGGTCCCTGGGACGCGGCCGGCGCCGCCGAGGCGAACTCGCTGCCCGGCGAGTACCCGTTCACCCGCGGGATCCACCCCTCGATGTACCGGACCCGGCTTTGGACGATGCGGCAGTACGCCGGGTTCTCGACCGCCGAGGCGTCGAACCGGCGCTACCGCTACCTGCTCGAGCAGGGGCAGACCGGGTTGTCGGTGGCGTTCGACCTGCCGACCCAGATCGGCTACGACTCCGACGACCCGATGGCGCTCGGCGAGGTCGGCAAGGTCGGCGTGGCGATCTCGACCCTCTCCGACATGGAGGCGTTGCTCGACGGGATCCCGCTCGATCGCGTGTCGGTCTCGATGACGATCAACGCCACGGCATCGACGCTGCTGGCGATGGTGTTGGCGGTGGCGAAACGGCAGGGCGTGGGTTGGGATCGGGTTACCGGGACGATCCAGAACGACATCCTCAAGGAGTACATCGCGCGCGGCACCTACCGGTTTCCCCCTCGCCCCTCGCTGCGGCTGATCACCGACGTGTTCGCCTTCTGCGCGCGGGAAGCGCCGAAGTGGAACACCATTTCGATCTCGGGCTACCACATCCGCGAGGCGGGCTCGACCGCGGTGCAGGAGGTGGCGTTCACCCTCGCCAACGCCCGCGAGTACGTGCGCGCGGCGGTCGCGGCAGGCCTGGCGATCGAGGAGTTCGCGCCCCGCCTGTCGTTCTTCTTCAACGCCCACAACAACCTCCTCGAGGAAGTCGCGAAGTTCCGGGCGGCGCGACGGATGTGGGCGCGGATGATGCGCGACGAGTTCGGCGCCCGCGACCCCCGCTCGTGGGTGCTGCGCTTCCACACCCAGACGGCCGGGTCCACCCTCACCGCCCAGCAGCCCGAGACCAACGTCGTGCGGGTCGCGATCCAGGCGATGGCCGCCGTGGCGGGGGGCACCCAGTCGTTGCACACCAACGCGATGGACGAGGCGCTCGCGCTGCCCACCGAGAGCTCGGCGCTGCTCGCGCTGCGCACGCAGCAGGTCATCGCCTACGAGTCCGGCCTCGCCGACGTTGTCGACCCGCTCGGGGGCGCGTACGTCGTCGAGGCGTGGACCGACCGCATCGAGGCGGAGGCGCGCGCCTACATCGAGAGGATCGAGGCGATGGGCGGGGCGCTCGCCGCGATCGAGCACGGCTTCCAGCAGCGCGAGATCCACGAGGCGGCGTACCGCACGCAACGCGCCATCGAAGCCGGCACGCAGGTGATGGTCGGCGTCAACAAGTTCAGGCGCGAGCAAGAGGTGCCGATCCCGACGTTCCGCGGGGATCCTGCGGTGCAACAGGAGCAGGTGGCGCGCGTCGTGGCGGTGCGCGCGCGGCGCGACGCGGCGCGGGTGCGGCGGGCTCTGGCGGCGCTCGGGGAGGCGGCGCGCGGCCGCGACAACCTGATGCCGCCGATCGTCGAGGCGGTGGAGGCGTACGCGACCCTGGGCGAGATCGCGTCGGCCCTGGTTACGGTGTTCGGCGAACACCGGGAGGGGGTGGCACTGTGAGGAACGGGGTCCGTGGTCCGTGGTCCGTGGTCCGATTCGTGTGCTTCGCGGCGGTCGTTCTGGCGTCGTCGCAGGCAAGCGCACAGGAGCGGGCGACGCTCAGGGTCCTGTTTACGTCGGACATGCACGCCCACGTGCTGCCGTTCGACGACGTGCGGGAGCGCCCGGCGCGCGGCTCGATCGCCCAGGTCGCCACCGTGGTGGCGCGCGAGCGCCGGGCCGACCCCATGAACGTGGTGCTCGACGGCGGCGACGAGATCGAGGGAACGCCGCTCGAGTACTACGCGATCGCCGCCCCCGGTGCGCCCGGCGCGGACCCGGCGATCGCCGCGATGAACATCGTGGGCTACGATGCGGTGGTCCTCGGCAACCACGAGTTCAACTTCGGCCTCGACGTGCTGCGGCGCTCGATGAGGCAGGCGCGCTTCCCGTGGCTCGCGGCCAACCTGGGCGGTGCGGAGCAGGCAAGGCTCCCCGTGGGCGGCGAGTTGGTGATCGAGCGCGGCGGCGTCCGCATCGGCATCCTCGGCCTCACCAACCCCAACATCCCGCACTGGGACCCCCCGGAGCACTGGCGCGGCCTCACCTTCGCCGATCCGGTCGCGGTCGCGGCCGCACGCGTCCCCGAGCTGCGCAAGCGTGCGGACGTGGTCATCGTCGTGGTCCATAGTGGGTTCGAGCGCGACCTCGCCACCGGCGCCCCGAACGGGACCGAGAACGAGAACTTCGGCTGGCGGCTCGCACAGCTGCCCGGGATCGACCTCCTGCTCACCGGCCACACCCACCGCAACATCCCGCCGCAGCGGCTCGGCGCCACCGTCGTCGCCCAGCCGGGGCGCTGGGGGGAGTTCGTCACCCGGGTGGACCTCGGCCTCGCCCGCGAGGGCGGCGCGTGGAAAGTGACCGGCTGGAGCGGGGAGAACATCCCGACCGCGCACGAGACCCCGGACCCGCGGGTTGTGGCCGAGGCGGCACCCGAGGAGGCGAAGGTGAAGGCCGAACTGGCGCGCCCGCTCGGCGAGCTGACGGCGCCGCTCGACGTGACGGCCCTGCCGCTGGCCGACGACCCCGGCGTGGACCTCATCCACGCGGTGCAACTCGAGGCCACCGGCGCCCAGCTCTCGCTCGCGGCGCCTCTCGGCGGCGGGCGCACGGAGTTCCCGGCCGGCCCGCTAACGCCGCGCCTGGCGTTCGCGCTCTACCCGTACCCCAACACCCTGGTCGTCGTGCGCCTCACCGGCGCCGAGCTCGAGAACGTCCTCGAGCACGCCGTGCGGGGGTGGACCGGGGTCGCCTGCACCGGCGCGGGGTGCGCCCTCGAGCGCAATCGCGAGCTGCCGACCTACAACTACGACACGCTCGAGGGCGCCACGTACCTGGTGGACCCGGCCGCGCCCGTCGGGCAGCGCATCCTCGGGCTGCGCGTCGCCGGCAAGCTCGTGCAGCCCGGCGACACGTTCACGGTGGCGATCAACTCGTACCGCGCCGCCGGGGGCGGCGGCTACCCGCACCTCGCGACCGCGCCGCGCGTCAAGGAGATCGACCGCCCGATGGTGTCGCTGATCGTCGACTATTTCACGCGGCACGGCCGCATCACGCCCGCGGCGGACGACAACTGGGCGTTCACC
>NCBR01000267.1 GCA_002279285.1 Acidobacteria bacterium 37-71-11 | reverse complement strand
GGGAGCGGTCGTGCGGCACACATCGCAATCGATGCAGCTGGAATCCACGTACCACTTGCCCGCCGCGTTGTCGGGAAGCCGATCGTCCTTGTTAGCCATACGCAAACCCCCTCCTGTCCATGACGCCGTCCGGCGTCCGGACGGGCGTGAATACTAGCACACGTTCGCCGGGCTCACCTCGACAGCAGCGTCGGAGGGCGCAGGTGCGTCGGCGCCGCGGGGACGGGCGACCGCGACAGACCGAGGCCCGCCGCCACCGAGGCGCAGTTGCCGTTGAACACGCAGTCCCAAGGGAACGCCTTGGTGAACGTCTGCTCGAGGTACACGGAATCGTTGGTGTTGTTGTCGATGCGGGAGCAGTAGGCCATCAGGGCCGGAACCGGCGCCTTTGCGCCGGAGACGTAATAGTCCATGCTCACCGTCAGGGTGGCGCCGGTGATCGCGTCGGCGAGGGTCTTGCCGAACAAGGTGATGATCGCCTGGTCGTACTGGTCGTGGGCGAGCGGGTAGAGCTGGACCGTCTGCTGGCCGAGCTGAGTGCCGTCGCTGGCGTTGAGCGTCAGCACCACGTCGAGGCTCGTGAGCGGGTCCGAGATGTTGACGAGGCCGATGGCGGTCCGATACGCCGCGTCCTCCTCCAGCCCGGTGAAGACCGCGTGGTCGAGCCCCCGGCTCTTCTGGTTGATGTCGATGTAGTCGTGCCAGGGGAGGCCGGGGACCTCCTGCCCGTAGGTGAGCGGTTTGCCGTTCGCATCGGTGCCGAACGAGTAGTTGCGGCTGTTGACCACGATCAGCTTGGGGTTGCCGCCGGGAGGAGTCGTCTTCATCAGGCTGCCGGCCTCGTAGGCGAAAACGAGGAGCGCGCCCTTGGTGTTGTCGAGGCCGAAGTCCGACTTGATGATGTCGTCGATGTGCACGGCGGCGCCCGGAGCGATGTTCTCCAGCTTGGTGTCGATGTGGCCGAACCCGTCTTCCTTGCGGCCGCCCAGGTGATTCGCGATGTTATAGAACCACGACGAGTTGTCGTTGTTGCAGCACTGCAGGTAGACGATCTCGATGTCGACGTTGACCGTATCCACGTTCATGATATCGAGGTCCGTCCTCCAGTTCGAGTTGTTGAGGCCCGGGGTGCTCGCACCGACCGGGACCACCACCAGGTCGGCCGCCCGGAACATGGCGAACGCGCCCGAACTGACGAGCAAACCCAGCACGACGAGCAGCAACATCCGACTCGACTTCATGCCCACCTCCGCGGGAAGTCTACACTCATTGGGGAGCCGGCAGCGTGACGGTTGCCACCAGGCCGCCCCCGGGGCGGTTGGCCAGGGCCAGGGACCCGCCGTGGGCGGTCACGATGCGGTCCGCGATCGCGAGGCCGAGGCCGGTCCCGCCCTTTCTTCTGGTGAAGAACGCCTCGCGCACACGCCCCAGCTCCGTCTTCACGATTCCCGGCCCGGTGTCGGTGACCTCGAACACCGCCCGGTCGTCTTCGCTGCGCGCGGACAGCTCGACGCGCCGGATGGCGCAGCCGTCCATCGCCTGGACCGCGTTGAGCGCCAGGTTCATCAGGACCTGGCTGAGCTGACCGCGGTCCCCCCACACCGTCACGCCGCCGCCCCCGACCACGAGGTCGACTCCGAGCCGGTCGCAGGTCGGCGCCAACAGTGCCGCGACGTCGTGGAGGAGGGCAGCAGCCTCGAACCTCTCGGGCGCGGGCGGTGACGGGCGCGCGTACACGAGGAAGTCGTTGACCAACCGGGACAGGCGCCCGACCTCCCGGCGCGCCATCCCCACGGTCTCGACCGGGGTCTGCCGGGCACCCAGGTCCTCCTCCAGGAGTTCCAGGTTGATCGAGATCGCATTGAGCGGGTTGCGGATCTCGTGCGCGAGGTTGGCGGCGAGCGAGCCGAGCGCCGCCAGCTCCTCGTGCAGGCGGCGCTTGTCGTCGAGCTGGGCGTTGCGTTGGACCAGGTGCCAGATGAAGACGACCGCGCCGATGAGCACGAGGAGCGACGTCCCCCCGGCGAACGCCGTGTTGACGAGGAGCTTGCGGTGGAGAATCGCGATCCGCGCCGCGATCGCCGGCTTGGAGACGCTCAGGACCACGGTGCCCACCTCGTCCGGCCGCGCGCGGAACTGATACGTCTTGGTCTTCTCGGTGACCTTCACCGGCGAGATCGGCACCAGCAGCTCGAGGTTCCCCTCCGGAAACCCCCCCTTGACCCCCTCGGTGACGAACTCCGATTGCCAGACGAGCTTCCCCTGCTCGTTGAACACCTGCACCTTGTCGATCACCTGTTGCCTGGAGAGCGCGGCCGAGATCTGGGACAGCGCTTCGCGCTGCGTCTCGACGGCCTTGTACAGGTTCCCCTGCCCCCGCAGCTGGCGCGCCAGCTCCTCGGCCTGCGCCTTCCCCGACAGGAGCACGTCCTCCATGTAGGAGCGCGAGAGCTGCCCCATCATCAGGCGCGCGAACGAGGCGAAGCTCACGACAAGCAGGGCCGCGAATACGGCCGCGACCGCAATGTACTGCCGCCTCAGCTTCCAGCCGCCCCAGCGCACGGGAGGCATTGTACTTCCCCGCATCCCCGGCGGCGCTGTGCCCTGCCGGTGGCCCGCGCGCTCGGCCCGGGCGATAATGGGCGGGGGCCCGAATGACCGCACGACGACGCACGCTCGTTGCACTCCTGGCCGCGGCCGCGCTGCTGGGGTCTCTCGCCTGCCGGCGGACGCCCGCCCCTGCGGTCAAGGGGCCGACCGGGGAAGGCCCCCAGCCAGGCGGTCAGGTCGTCGTCGCGGCTCTGGGAGACATCACCACGTTGAACGAGTATCAGTCGTCGGGCGATGCCGGCGAGGCCGACGTCATCGACCTGTTGTTCCCGGCCCTGATGGTCGAGCAGCCCGACTACCAGCTCCACCCGCCGTCGTTCGCGCCGCGCCTGGCGACCTCGTGGGAGTTCTCCGCCGACAACCGCGATCTCACCTTCCACCTGCGTCCGGACGCGCGCTGGTCCGACGGGACGCCGGTCACGGCGGAGGACGTCCGCTTCACGTTTCTCGCCCAGAAGGACCCGCGCGTCGACTCGGTCGGCATGGAGATCAAGGACTTCATCAAGGACGTGGAGGTCGTGGACCCGCACACCGTCCGCTTCCACTTCTCGCGCGTCTACCCCTACCAGCTCATGGACGCCAACGACGGCCATATCGCAAGTGGCGCACGACCGACTTCGAGAAGATCCTGGTGACCGGCGGGCCGTTCCGGCTCGCGGCCCACATCCCGCAGCAGACGATCGTCCTGCAGCGCGATCCGACCTACTGGAACGCCCCGCGGCCGTACCTCGACCGTCTCGTCTTCCGCATCCTCCCCGACATGGCCGGCCAACTCGCGCAGCTGTTCGCCGGGGACGTCGACGTCGTGCCATCCGTGGCGCCGCAGGAGGCCGACCGCGTCGCGGCCGACCCCGACCTCCGCCTCGTCGAGTACCCGTCGCGGCTCTGGGGCCTCGTGGGGTGGAACAACCGGCGCTCGATGTTTGCCGACCGCCGCGTCCGCCGCGCCCTATCCCTCGGGATCAACCGTAAGGCGCTCGTGGACACGGTGTTCCGCGGCCACGCCAAGCTCGCAACCGGCCCGATCCTCTCCTCGATGTGGGCGTTCGACCGCTCGCTGCCCCAGCTCCCCTACGACCAGGCGCAGGCCGCGGCGCTGCTCGCGCAGGCCGGGTGGCGCGACAGCAACGGCGACGGGATCCTCGAGCGCGACGGCAAGCCGTTCGCGTTCGACCTTCTCTACCCCGCCGCCAACACGCTCAGGCGCGAGATGGCGCTGCTGATTCAGGCCGACCTCGCGCGCCTCGGCATCAAGGTGCGGCCGGTGCAGGTCGAGTTCACCTCGCTGATCGCGCGCGTCGAGGCGGGCGATTTCGATGCCGTCCTCTGGGCGTGGGAGGAGGCGACCAAAATCGACCTCACGAGCACCTGGAGCACGCCGTCCCCCGGCCAGGGAAGCAACAACTTCATCGGGTACTCCAACCCCGAGGTGGACCGCATGATCGCGATCGCGCGCGAAGAACCCGACTACACCCGCGCCAAGGTCCTCCTCGACCGCATCCAGGAGGCCATCGTCGCAGACCAGCCCGTGACCTTCCTGTACGAGGCCAACCGCCTGGTCGCGACCAGCCGCCGGCTCGAGGGCGCAGACATCAACGCGGCCGGCGTGTTCTTCAACATCGACGACTGGTACTGGAGTCGGTGATGCTGCGCTGGGCGCTGCGCCGCATCGGGGCCGGAGTCGTCTTGGTCTGGCTCGTCGCCACCGTCACGTTCCTCCTCGTCAGTCTGGCGCCCGGAGACGCCGCAAGCCGCCTCACCGACCCGCGCATCCCGCCCGCCGCAAGGGCGCGCTTCCGCCGCGACTTCGGCCTCGACCGGCCGCTGCCGGCGCGCTACGCGAGCTGGCTGGCGGGGGCCGTCACCGGCGACCTCGGCACGTCGTGGACGCAGCGGCGACAGGTCACGGCGGTGCTCGCCGAGGCGCTGCCCAACACGCTGATCCTCACGTCCCTCGGACTCTTCCTCGAACTCGCAGGCGGCATCGGGCTCGCGATCGTGCAGCTCCGGCGTCCGCACGGGGCCGGCGACCGGGCGATCACGCTCGCGACGCTCACGGCCTACGCGATGCCGACGTTCGGCGTGGCGCTGGCCCTCATCGCGGTGTTCTCGTACCGCCTGCACCTCCTGCCGCCGTCGCACATGCTGTCGCTCGACGGCGAGATGACCTACGGCTGGCCGCGCTTCCTCGATCTCGCCCGCCACCTCGTGCTCCCGGTGGCCGCGATTGGCGTCACCGGCGTCGGCGCGGCCTGGTGTCGGGCTCGCTGGTCATCGAGGTCGTGTTCTCCTGGCCGGGGATGGGGCAGCTGATGTACAACGCCGCCCTCGGCCGCGACCTCCCGCTCCTCCTCGGCGGCACGATCGTGGCGACCGTGGCGGTGGTCGCCGGCAACCTGCTCGCCGACGCGGCGTACGCCCTCGCCGATCCGCGGGTGCGCATGTGAGCGGCGTGGCCGCCTTCGCCCGCTGGCCGCGGCGCCTCCAGGTCGGCGCCGCCGGGCTCACCCTCCTCGCCCTTGCGGCCGTGGCCGGCCCGTGGTTCACCGCCAACCCGAACGCGATCGTCGACGCCCGCGCCGCCGCGCTGCTCCCCCCGGGCGCAACCAGGTTCGTCCTGGTTCGGCACGACGGCACGACGATGGCGTGCGAATCGGGCAGACGCACGGGAGCCGAATGGGTCGTGACGCGCGACGGCGCCGTGCAGACGGTGCCCGCCGCGACGGTGGCGAGCGCCGGCGTCCGCCGTTTCTGGCTCGGGACCGACACCGTCGGGCGGGACGTGCTCGCGCGCCTGGTCAGCGGCGCGCGCGTGTCGCTCGGGGTCGGCGCCCTCGCCCTCGTGGTCGCGCTCGTCCTCGGCATCGGCGCCGGATTGGTCGCGGGGTGGACTGGCGGGGTCGTGGACGCGCTCCTGATGCGGTTCGTCGACGCCCTCCTCGCGGTCCCGATGCTCTTCCTGCTCCTCTTCCTCGCCGCGGTATTCCGGCCGTCGCTCGGCGTCCTCGTCCTGATCCTCGGGTTCTCGTCGTGGATGGGGGTCGCGCGCCTCGTCCGCGGCCAGGTGCTCTCGCTCAAGGAGCGGGAGTTCATCCTGGCGGCGCGCGCGATCGGCGCCTCCGGGTGGCGGATCGCGTTCACACACCTGCTTCCCAACGCCCTCACCCCGATCGTCCAGGACGGCGCCCTGCGCCTCGGCGACCTGATCCTGGTCGAGGCCGCGCTTTCCTACCTGGGGCTCGGGGCGCAGCCCCCAACCGCGTCGTGGGGCACGATGGTCGCCGAAGGCCAGGAGGTGCTCGCGAGCACGTGGTGGCTCACCATGCTGCCGACCGCCCTCATCGCCGCCACGGTCATCGCGGCCGCACTTGCCGCCGACGGGGTGCAGGAACTCGCCCGCCGCGAGCAGACGTAGGCGCGGCACCGCACCCCGCCTGTGCCCGCTCCCAAAACGAGTCGTCGTTCCCGCGCACGCGGGAACCCAGGTCTTGGGATATGATCTCTCCGATGGGACGGAAGCGCCGTGCGCGGATGGTTGCGGAGTACTTCCTGGCGACGGTGGGCGTCGCGCTGATCGCGTTCGTCGTGGTCCTGATCGCCACCTCCGGCTCGTGCCGGTTCCGGATGTCGCCGGAACTCCTCGAAGCGCCGGCCGCGACACGGCCGACGCCGACCGCGCCACGCTGACGCCCCGGTCGCACGCCGCGGCCGGAAGCGGTTGGCATGGTCCTTGCGTTTACGAAGATGGCTGGAGCGCTGCAGCCCCCGAACTCCGAACGGCCGTACAAGCGGCCGAAACTGCTGACACCGCTCCGACCTGGAGGAAAAGATGTCGAACTGGCTCAAGACCACCGTGCTCCTCGCCCTGCTCACCGGTCTCCTCCTGTGGCTCGGTGACCTCCTCGGCGGACAGCAAGGGATCGTCATGGCGCTGGCGTTCGCCGCCGCACTCAACTTCGCCGCCTACTTCTTCTCCGACAAGATCGCGCTCGCGATGCACCACGCCAAGCCGACGGACGAGGCCTCCTCGCCGCAGCTTTACGCGGCCGTCGCCGAGCTCGCGCAGCGCGCCAGCATTCCGATGCCGAAGCTGTACCTGATCCCGGAGGCGCAGCCCAACGCGTTCGCCACCGGCCGCAACCCCCAGCACGCGGCTGTGGCGGTGACCGAGGGCCTGTTGCGCATCATGGACCGCGACGAGCTCAAGGGCGTGCTCGCCCACGAGCTGACCCACGTGCTCCACCGCGATATCCTGATTTCTTCCGTGGCCGCCACGATCGCCGGCGCGCTGGCGATGCTCGCCCGCATGGCCGGCTTCGCGATGATGTTCGCCGGGCGCGGGAGCGACCGCGACGACCGCGGCGGCGGTATGAGCGGGCTGTTCTTCATCATCGTCGCCCCGATCGCCGCGATGCTCATCCAGCTCGCGATCTCGCGCTCGCGCGAGTTCGCCGCGGACGAGGGCGGCGCCAGGCTCGCCGGGTCGCCGACCGGCCTTGTCTCGGCGCTGAAGAAGCTCGGCGCCTACACCCAGCGCATCCCGATGGCGACCGCGCAACCCGCCACTGCCCACATGATGATCGCCAATCCGTTCTCGGGCGGCGGCGGCATCGCGAAGCTGTTCTCGACCCACCCCCCGATGGAGAAGCGCATCGCCCGCCTCGAGGCGATGGTCGGGAGGATGTAGCGAGGAGCACCCGAGGGACGTCGCACCACCACGCCCGAGGACCAGGCGGGTGGCGAGAACGGGCCCTCTGCCTCCCGGCGCGTGGGCCCGCACTCGCGCACGGACGAGCCATGTGGATGGAGTCAAGCCTCGGAGCTCATGGTATGGCTGGACATATTGTGTGGGGCCCCACGGCAGCCGAGGGGCGACGGAATCACCCCGACTCGAGGCGGAAGCTAACCGGCGCTTGCAGCAGGCACGCCGGCTGGCGTACTTGCGCGGCGGGCGTGCCTCGGTTCATCATCGGGCCATGCCGAGTAGCGAGTTGACAGGACTCTGCCGATGGCCGAAGAAGCCCGTGACTTCTTGATCCGGCAGTTCGAAACGGCATGGAGGCTCACCAGCTTCCACCTGGAAGGGCTCACCACCGAAGAGTGCTTGTGGCGCCCAGCTCGCAACGGGTTACACGTGCATCAAGTCCCTGATGGAACGTGGCGGGCCGACTGGCCGAGTCACGAGCGATATGACATCGGTCCGCCGAGTATCGCGTGGCTGACGTGGCACCTTTGCTTCTGGTGGTCGATGGTGCTCGACCAC
>NCBR01000266.1 GCA_002279285.1 Acidobacteria bacterium 37-71-11 | reverse complement strand
CTTGCATGTTCGCAAGGCGCGCATACCCTCCGCCCCTGGCCAACAGCTCGGCGTGCGTCCCCTGCTCGACGACGCACCCCTCCTCCATCACCGCGATCGTGTCGGCGTTGCGCACCGTGGCGAGGCGGTGAGCGATGATGAGCGCGGTACGGCCCTTCATCAGGTTCTCGATCGCGCGCTGGACGATCCCTTCGGCCTGGGCGTCGAGCGCCGACGTGGCCTCGTCGAGGACGAGGATCGGCGGGTCCTTGTAGAGCGCCCGCGCCACCGCGATGCGCTGGCGCTGGCCGCCCGAGAGCCGCGTGCCGGCCTCGCCGATCACCGTGTCGAAACCACCGGGGAACTCGAGGATGAACTCCTCGGCAAACGCCGCCCGCGCGCACGCCCGCAACCGGTCGGGATCGACCGTGCTCCGCCCGTACGCGATGTTGGCGGCCACCGTGGTGTTGAACAGCACGGTCTCCTGGGTGACGAGGCCGATGCTGCCGCGCAGCGACGCGAGCGTTAGATCGCGGATGTCGGTGCCGTCGATCGCGATGCGCCCGTCCCGCACGTCCCAGAACCGCGGCAGCAGCTGCGCCACCGTCGACTTCCCCGCTCCCGAGGCGCCGACGAGGGCCAGCGACCGCCCCGCCGGGATCACGAGGTCGAGACCTCGCAGGACGGGCTTGTCCGGCTCGTAGGAGAATGTGACGCGCTCGAAGGTGATCGCCTCGCGCACGCCGGTGAGCGTGCGCGCGCCGGGGCGGTCGGTGATCTCGATCGGCTCGTCGATGACCGAAAACACCCGCTCCCCGGCCGCCACCGCCCCCTGGAGGGCCATGTTGACCTTGGTGAGGCGCTTGATCGGCGTGTACAACGAGTACAGCCCGAGGAGGAACGAGGCGAACGCCCCGGTGCTCATCGTCCCGGAGCTGATGAGCCGGTGCGCGTACAGGAGCAACCCCATGATCCCCGCCGCGCCGATCACCTCGATCACCGGGGCGTTGAGCGCCAACACCTTGCGCGCCTTGAGGCTGGCCCTGAAGTGGCGGCGCGTCGTCTCGCGGAAGCGCGCGGCCTCGAACGCCTCCATGCCGAACGCCTGCACGACCCGGTACCCCTTGAGCACCTCGTCCACGACCGAGTTCATCTCGCCGAGGCGCTCCTGGCTCTGGTGCGAACGGTGCCGGAGCTTGCGCGCAAAAACCGTGATCGGCCAGAGGAATACCGGAGCGCCGATGAGGACCGCGGCCGCGAGCCGGAAGTTGAGCGAGAGCACCAGCGCCACCATCCCGACCACCGTGAACGAGTCCTGGACGAGGTCGGAAAGCCGGTCGGAGATCACCTCGGTGATGCGCTCGACGTCGTTGGTGATCCGCGACATCAGGACCGCGCTGGGCTGCTTCTGGTAGTAGACGGCGGACTGGGCAAGGAGCCGGTCCATCAGGCGGTCGCGCAGGTCTTTGACCGTCGCGAGTCCGGCGTGGTAGATCGCGTAGTGGCCGAAATAGGTGAAGACGTTCTTGGCCAGCACCGAGAGGAATCCGAGCAGCAGAATGGCGATGGCGTCGCTGGGCAGGAACTGCCGCAACGATTCCTTTGCACCCTCGAACCACCCCTTGAGGTCCTTGGCGAAACCGAGCTGCTCGACCGCCGCTCGCCCGTGGGCCCCGGAAGCCGCCCCAGGCGCGGCGGTCAGCCCCGGGAGCGGCACCTGCGCACCGAGGACCGTGTCGAAGATCGGCCCGATCAGGAACACCATGAACACCGTCGCGAGCGCGACGCCGGCCATGGCGAGCGCCGCCGCGACCACCCAGGCGGAGTGGGGGCGCAGCATCTTCAGGATCCGGCGCAACGCGCTCATGCCGCCCCCTTTGCCACCGCGAGAACGGCCCTCGCCGCACGCTCGCTCGCACCGGGATCTCCGAGAGCCGCCCGCACCCCGGCGAGCGCCTCGCGCTGCACCTCGCCGGCCTCGCCGAACAGGCGCCTCGTCTCCGCCAGCAGCTTCCCCTCGTTGAAGTCGCGCTGGACGGCTTCCGCCACGATACGCTTCCCCGCCACCAGGTTGACGAGTCCCACGTGCGGCACCCGCACGAGACGCTTTGCAAGGGCGTAGGAGAGCGCGTGCAGGCGGTAGCCGACGACCATCGGAACGTCGAGCAGCGCGCACTCCAGGGTGGCCGTGCCCGAGGCCACGATCGCCGCGGCACAGCTGGCGAGGGCGCGGTGGCGGTGCTCGGCGACGACCTCGACCGGCACGGGGGTGCCGGCGAGAAGCGCGGCGAGCCTCCCGCGCTCCAGGCCCGGCGCCGCGATCAGGCGGACGCGCAGGTCCTTGACCTCGGAGAGGAGGCGGGCGGCGGCCGCGAGCATCGTCGGAAGCAGCGTCTCGACCTCGTGCCAACGCGACCCGGGCATCAGGGCCAGCGTCCCCGGCACTCGCGGCGGCATCGCCGCCATCACCGGCGCCAGTTCGTCCACCAGGGGATGGCCGACGTACTCGGCCGCGACTCCATGGGAAGCGTAGAACGCCACCTCGAACGGGAGGATGCACAGCACCCGCCGCACGTCGCGGCGGATCCGCCGCACCCGGCCGGCCCGCCACGCCCAGAGCTGCGGCGAGACGTAGACCACCACCGGGATCCCGGCGCGCCTCAGGCGGCGGGCGAGCGGCAGGTTGAAGTCGGGCGAGTCCACCAGGACAGCCACATCCGGGCGGCGCGCCAGCGCCGCGCCGCGCACGCGGCGGGCGAGGGCCAGCAGGCGCGGCAGCTCGCGCACGACCTCTGCGAGGCCCATCACCGAGAGCTCCTCGCTGCGGGCGACGCACTCGAGGCCCGCCTCGCGCAACCGCTCGCCGCCGACGCCGAACGCCTCGACTCCGGCGTCCTCCCGCTGCAGCTCGCGCAAGAGGTTGGCGGCGTGGAGGTCGCCGCTGGCCTCGCCGGCCACGATGAGGATCCTCACCGGCGCCGCCTCGACACCGCCAGGGCCGCGGCGCCGAGCGCCGCCCCGGCGACCGAGAAGACCGCGGTTGTGACCAGGGAGAGGATTCGCGGGGCGTGCATCGCGCACCCGTCCGGAGTCACTCAGCTGCGCGGGAACGGGTACATCAGCCACCCGAGCACGATCGCCCCGAGCACCAGCGCCCCGAACACCTTCCAGAAGTACACCATACGCTCCCGCTTTTCGCGCTTCCACAGGAAGGAAAAGAACACCGCGATCAGGAGCGCGTCCAGCACCATCAAGGTGAGGTGGTCGACCATCACCAGTCCTTCTTCCCGGTGCCGATGTCATGGACGTCGAGGACGAGAAGCAGGTTCATCATCCCGGCGGTGAGCAGGAAGGTGTTGCCGA
>NCBR01000083.1 GCA_002279285.1 Acidobacteria bacterium 37-71-11 | reverse complement strand
GATCAACCCGCCGGCGTTGATGACCATGTAGTAAAGCCCGAAGCCGACCGGCCTCGTGGTGCCCTCTTCGGTGGTGCGCGTCACCGTCCCGGAGATCGTCGGCTTGACGATCGATCCCCCGACGGCGATCAGCCCCAGCGCCACGCAGATGAGCGGAAAGCTCGCCGTGCTGCCGAGGAGGACGTAGCCGCCGGTGAGCGTCGCGAACGCGATGGCGAGAGCGGGCTTGTAACCGAAGCGGTCCGCGAGCGCCCCGGCGAAGAGCGGCAGCAGGTAGAGCGCGCCAGTGAAGACCCCGTACACCGTCCCGTAGAGGTCGGGGCGGATGCCGATGCGCTGGACCAGGTAGATCCCGAGCACCAGGACCATCCCGTAGTACGCGAGCCGCTCGAACAGCTCCATGACGACCGCGGAGTAGAGCGTGCCGGGAAGTTGACGGAAGACGCGTGCGCGCACCGGCGGATTGTACCCCCCGCGGGCCGCGCCCCGACTTGTCCCTTACGGGCGTTCCCCTTCGCGGCGTGCGATCGCCGCGGGCAGGTCCCGCCAGAAGGCGGGCACGCCCGCGAACGGGACCGAGGTCTGGCTGGCGGCGGCGAGGTCGCGGACGGTCACCGTTCCCGCGGCCAGCTCGTCATCCCCGAGCATCGCCACCACCCGGAAACCGTCGCGGTCCGCCCGCTTCAGGGCCGCCTTGAGAGAACGGCCGGTGATCTCCACCTCGACCGGCACGCCCTCCCGCACCCAGCGGCGTGCGAGTTCCAGGACCGCAGTTCCCGCCGCCTCCCCGAGCGGCACCAGGTACACCGCCGGGCGGGCCAGCGACGCGTCCCTGAACCGTGCCGGCAGCACCTCGACCAGCCGGTCCTCACCGATGGCGAAGCCGACGCCGGGAACGGCCGGCCCGCCGAGATCGGCGATCAGGCGGTCGTAGCGGCCGCCGCCGCACAGGACCGCGTTGGTTCCGAGCTGCGGCGAAACCACCTCGAACACGGTGCGCAGGTAGTAGTCGAGACCGCGCACCAGGCGGCGGTTGCGCACGTACGGGATGCCCAGCCGCTCCAGGTGGGCCTCCACCCGCGCCACGTGCTGCCGGGACGCCTCCCCCGCCACGTCGTCCAGCGCGGGGACGTCGGCGGCCGCGACCTGGCACGACGGCACCTTGCAGTCGAGGACCCGCAGCGGGTTCTCGTCCAGGCGGCGCTGGCAGTCGGCGCACAGCTCGCTCCGGCGCGGTTCCAGGGCGGCGCGGATGACGTCCTGATAGCGGGCGCGGTCCTCGGGGTCGCCGAGGTTGTTGAGGTGGATCTCGAGATCCGCGAAACCCAGCCGCAGGAAGAACTCGTGCATCGCCGCCAGCAGCTCCGCGTCGGCCAGGGGCGTGTCGGCCCCGACGATCTCGAGGCCGATCTGGGAGAACTGGCGGTACCGCCCGTGCTGCATCCGCTCGTACCTGAACATCGGGCCGATGTAGTACATGCGCAACGGCTGGCTGCGGTCGCCGAGACGGTTCTCCAGCCACGCCCGGGCGACGCCGGCCGTCCCCTCCGGCCGCAGCGTGAGCGAGCGCCCCTTGCGGTCGGGGAAGGTGTACATCTCCTTGTGCACGATGTCGGTGCTCTCGCCCACCGAACGCACGAACAGCTCGGTCGGCTCGAAGACCGGGGTGCGGATCTCCTCCCCGCCGAACGAGCCGAACACCTCCCGGGCGACCGCCTCGACGGCCTGCCAGAGGCGGCTCTCGGGCGGCAGCAGGTCGCGGGTGCCGCGCGGCCGCTGGATCATCCGCGCCTCCCCCAGTCGTCGGGGTCGTCCAACTCGCGCTCGTCGTCGTCCGCCATGTACCGGCTCTTGAGCTGCAGATAGCTGCGCACGCCGCGCCGCATGTGCTCGACCTCCTCGGCGGTCACCTCGCGCCGCACCCGGGCCGGGACGCCCGCCGCCAGGCTGCGGGGCGGGACCGTCATGCCAGGCGGCACGAGGGCGCCGGCGGCCACCACCGCCTCCTCGCCGACCACCGCGCCGTTGAGCACCGTCGCGTGCATCCCCACCAGCGCCCCGCGCTCGACGCGGCAACCGTGCAGCACCGCCGCGTGCCCGACGGTGACGTCCTCCGCCACGTGGACCGGGAAATCGGGCTCGTCGACGTGGATGACGGCGTTGTCCTGGATGTTCGAGCGCGCGCCGATGCGGATCTCCTGCAGGTCGGCGCGCAGGACGGCGCCGTACCAGACGCTGACGTCGTCCGCCAGCTCGACGTCACCCATCACGGCCGCGGTCGAAGCCACGAACACGCGCTCCCCGAAGCGGGGCGACTTGCCGGCAAAGGGTCTGATCCTCACCGCTCCCTCCGTTCAGGGCGGTCACGCTAACACACACAGCCGCCTTGGGCAACGAGCCACCGCCATGCCCGAGCCGGAAAGTCCTGTGGAACGGCCGCCCGAGCCAAAACGGGCAAGTGGCACAATCTCCAGGCAATACACGCAACCGCTTTGCCCACAATATCTTATACAGCCGCACTGGCGGCAGTGCACGATGCATAACCCGTTGAGGCAGGGGGGCTTTGCATGCGCCGGACCGGGTTTTCCGCAAGCTTTTCCGCAAAATCTGCGGAAACTTCAGACCGCCTTCACGCCCCAGCTTTCCGGCGGCCTCCACGCGCCCGCGCGCAGAACCAGGGGCGGGTCCGCGGTGAGGTCGAGCAGCGTGGTCGCCGCGCCGCCGGGCGTGTCGCCGCCGTCGAGCAAGAGCGCGAGGCCGTGCCCGAGGGAGCGAACGACGTCGTCGGATCGAGCGCATGGGGGCGCCCCACTGGCGTTCGCCGAAGTCGCCGTGAGCGGACCCACCTCGGCGAGCAGCTTGCGCAGCAGCGGGTGCGCCGGGACCCGCACCGCGAGCGTGGCGGCGCCGGCCGCCGCCGCACCCGCCCTCGCCAGCACCACCGTCACCGGCGCCGGCCAGACCGCCTCGAGCCGCTCCCGCCACCGGGAGGGGATGCGAACCCATGGCTCGAGCTGAGCCACCGAAGCCGCGACGACGAGGAGCGCCTGCTCGGCGGGCCGGCCCTTGAGGGCGAAGACCCGGCGGACAGCCGTTTCGTCGTCAGGGCGCACCGCCAGGCCGTAGAACGTCTCGGTGGGGAGCGCGACGATGCCGCCTCCGGCGAGCGCGGCCCGCGCGCCGTCCGCTGCGCCCGTCAGGTGGCTCTCGGCGGTGAACGGCAGGCGGTTCATCCGGGTATCTTGAGCAGCTCGCGCGCGTGCTGGCGGGCCGCCGGCGTCGGCGCCCCGCCCCCGAGCATCCGCACCAGCTCCTCGACGCGGGCATCGGCCGTCACCCGCTCGACCCGGGTCACGGTGCGCCCGCGGGCCGCGTGCTTGCGCACCACGAAGTGCGCGGCGGCCCGGCCGGCGACCTGCGGCAGGTGGGTGACGACCAGCACCTGGTCGCGCCCCCCGAGCGAAGCGAGGAGTTCGCCGAGTTCGTCGGCGACGTTGCCGCCGATGCCCGCGTCCACCTCGTCGAAGAGCAGCGTGAGCGCTCCGCGGCGCGCCAGATGGTCGCGCAGCACCGTCCGCATCGCGAGGTGGATGCGCGACAGCTCGCCCCCGGAGGCGATGCGCGCCATCGAGCGCAGCGCCTCGCCGGGGTTGGTCGAAAGCTCGAACTCGCCGGCGTCGATGCCGTCGGCCGCCGGCTCGACCTTGACCCCGTCCACATCGAGCGCTCCCGCCGGGGAGGCGCGCAGCCCGAGCGCGAGCCGCAGGCGGGCGCGCGGGATGCCGAGGCCCTTGAGCACCTCCGCCACCCGCGCCGAAAAGCGCTCGGCCGCGGCGGCGCGTTTGTGCGACAGCCCCCGCGCCTGCTCGAGGTAACGCGCCGCCAGGGCGCCGCCCGTCTCCGCCAGGCGCGCGATGTCGTCCTCCACGCCTTCGAGCTCCTCGCGCTCCGCCTGCAACCGGGCACGGTGCTCGAGAACCGCTTCGAGCGTGCCGCCGTACTTGCGCGCCAGCCGTTCGAGCGCCGCCAGCCGGGTCTCGACCTCCTCCAGGCGCTGCGGCGCCGGGCGCACGCGGCCGGTGAGGCTCTGCACGGCGCGTTCGGCTTCCTCGGCGAGCACCTGCGCCTGCTCGAGCTCCGCCGCAGTGTCGCCGACCCCGATCCCGAGTCCCTGCAGCTCGCGCACGGCCCGCGCGGCACGCGCCAGCGCCACCGCGCCCCCGTCGCCGCCGAGCGCCGCCAGCGCCGCGGCCACCAGCTCGCCGATGCGCTCGGCGTGCTGCAGGAACGCGCGCTCCTCCCGGAGCGTCTCCTCCTCACCCGGCTGCGGGCGGGCCTCGTCGATCTCGCGCGCCTGGAATGCGATCACGTCGAGGCGGTCGCGGCGAGTCGCGAGGGCGCGGCGCTGCGATTCGAGGCGTTGCCGGGTCTCCTGCCACGCCGCAAACGCCGCCGCGACCTCCTCCCGCTCGGCCGCGAGGGCGCCGGCGGCGTCCACCAGCGCGATGTGCGTGGCTGGGTCGGTCAACCCGCGCTGCTCGTGCTGGCCGTGGATCGCCAGCAGGTACGGCGCGATCCGCTGCAACGCGCCCACCGTGACCGTCACGTCGTTGACCCAAGCGCGCGAGCGGCCGGACGTCTGAACCTCGCGCCGCAGCACCAGCTCCTCGCCGCCGTCAACGCCGAGCTCGGCCAACAGCTCCCGCGCCCCCGCGTCCGGCGGCGTGGCGAAACACCCCTCCACCAGCAGCCGGTCGCTGCCGGAGCGCACCGCCTCGGCGTCGGCCCGCTCGCCGGCCAGGAGCTGCAACGACTGAACCAGCAGCGACTTCCCGGCGCCGGTCTCGCCGGTGAGGACGACGAAGCCCGCGGGGAACTGCAGCCTGACCTTCTCGATGATCCCGAGGTCGCGGACCTCCAGCTCGCGCAGCATGGTGCGACGATGCTAGCCGCCGGCAGTGGGGTTTGCAACGAGGCCGCCGGCGACCGCCAGGCACAGGCGCTCGGGGACGATGTGGCGGCGGACCGCCGCCGCGACCTCGGCGCGGCCCGTCGCGAGGATCCTCTCCGGGATCCGGTCCATCTCCTCGACCGGCAGCGCATGGCGCGTCAAGCGCGCCAGCTCCCGCGCCTGGCCCCCGGGGGTGGCGAGGCCGACGCGGTACGACCCGGCCATCGCCGCCCGCTCGTCGGCCAGTTCCTGCTCGCTCGGCCCTTCCGTCACGAAGCGCGCGATCTCCTCGCGCGCCGCCGCCACGGCCCGCGCCAGGTTGTTGGGAGCCACCGAGAATGTCGCCGCCCACGGGCCGTCGAGCAGCGCGGCGCCGAAGAAGCGCGAGATCACCCCGTAGGTCAGCCCCTCGCGGTCGCGCAGCCGCATGCCGAGGCGCGACGAGAGCGTGGACTGGCCGAGCACGGCGTTGCCGAGCGCGGCGGCGAAGAAGTCGTCGTCGCCGCGCCGGAGGCCTCCCGGATGCCCGAGGAGCACGTCGAGGTTCGGCTTGTCCGGGACCGTTTCTCTGGCCTCGTCCGGCGCGACATCCTCCGGGGCCCGCCGCGCCACGGCGGGGATCTCGGCGCAGCCCGCCTCACCCTGTTGCAGCAGGCCCTCGAGGCGCTTGATCACCTGCCGGGGATCGAAGTCGCCGACCAGTGCGAGCACCAGCGACGCGGGGCCGTACAGCCGCCCGTGGACGGCGACGAGCTCGTCGCGGGTCGCCCGCTCGAGGCCCGAGCGCCGCTCGGCGAGCGGGCGCCGGTGGTACGGGTGCCCCGGCGGGTAGGTGAGGCGGGTGAACGCCTCGAACGCGCGGTGGAACGTGTCCTCCTGCGCCTGCGCCAGCTCCCCGAGGCGCAGGGTCCGCAGCTTTTCGAGCTCCTCGGCCGGGAACGACGGGCGCTGCAGCATCTCGGCCAGCAGGTCGAGGACGAGCGGGAGGTGGTGGGACAGGCACCGCGCCCCGCAGAACACCTCGAGCGGGTTGAAGCCGTCCCCCGACACGTCGAGGTCGATGCCGCGGTCCTCGATGATGCGCGCCAGGTCGAGCCGGCTGTGCCTGGCGGTCCCGCGCTCGAGCATGTCCGGGACGAGCGATGCGGCCGTCCACGCTTCGGGTTCGACCAGCCCGTGGCCGGCGAGCAGCGAGCCGTGCAGGTGGACCGTGGTATTCGTCCGCCGCGGCAGCAGCAGCACGCGGCCGCCGCCCGGCAGCTCGGCCTGGACGACCCGGGCCGAGATCTCGCTCCGCCAGTGGCACGGGCGAGGCGCGAGCGCGGGCGGAGCCGGCCGCGCCTGGGCCGCCGCGCCGCCGCCGTTCTTCGGGATGAAGTACCCCACCGACACGCTGTCGTCCACGAACGTTGCCGCCGCTACCCGCTGCACATCGTCGCGCGTGACCGCCTGGATCCGGCCGGGGTAGTCGAGGTAGAAGCGCCAGTCCGCCGCCGAGATCGCTTCCGTCAGCCCGGCCGCCACCTGCGCCGGCGAGTCGCGGAGGAAGGCCGTCTGCGCCTCCACCTGCGCTCTGGCGCGCTCGACCTCGGTCTTCCGCAGCCCCTTCGCCACCACCTTGGCGAGCTCCGCGCGGATGATCCTCTCGACCTTCGCGTGCCCGGTGGGGGGGTTGAGGGTCGCGAACACCTGGAACAGGCCGGGGTCGCGCAACTGCCACGCGAGCGCCTGCGCGTCGAGACACAGGCCGGTCTCCACCAGCCTCTGGTGCAGCCGCGCCGTCACCCCGCCGCCGAGGGCATCGGCCAGCACCGCGAGCGCGTGGGTATCGGCGTGCGCGGCCTCCGGCACGCGCCACGACACCACGACCCACCCCACCTCGCCGGACCGGCGCACGACGAAGCGACGCTCCCCCTCCTGGCGCGGCTCGCGCGTCACCACGGGCGGCGCCGGCCGGCTCGCCCGCGGCAGCGGCCCGAAGTGCCGGGCGACGAGCGCCAGCGCCTCGGCGCGGTCGAACGCGCCGACCAGCACCAGCGACGCGTTGTCCGGGTAGTAGAAGGTGTCGTAGAACGCCCGCAGGCGCTCGATGGAGGTCGCCTCGATGTCGCTCTTCCACCCGATCGTCGGGTGGTGGTACGGGTGCTCGCGGAACGCGACCGCGAACGACTCCTTGAGCAGCACGTCGAAGGGGTCGTTCTCGCCGCGCTCGAACTCGTTGCGGACCACGGTCATCTCCGAGGCCAGGTCAGCCTCGCGCAGGAGCGCGCCGCGCATGCGGTCGGCCTCGAGCTCCAGCGCGAGTTCGAGGTGCTCCGGCGGCAGCGTCTCGTAGTAGTTGGTGCGGTCAAACCACGTGGTCGCGTTGAAGGAGGCGCCGACGCGCTCGAGGACGCGCGCGATTGGACGCCCCTGAGCGGGGTCGAACTTCTTCGACCCCTTGAACATCAGGTGCTCGAGTAGGTGCGTGGACCCGGTGTGGCCCACCGCTTCGTTGCGGGACCCGACGTGGTAGACGACGCACGCCGCCACCACCGGCACGCTCGCGTCCGGCACCAGCAGGACCCTGAGCCCGTTCGCCTCGAGGCGAAGCTCCTCGACGCCGCGCTCCTGCACCACCACCTTGAAGGCCTCATGCATGCTCGACTCTCCGAGCCGCTATCATACCCGCCATGATCGACCTCCGCTCCGACACCGTGACCCGCCCCACCCCATCGATGCGCCGCGCCATGACCGCCGCCGAGGTCGGCGACGACGTCTACCGCGAGGACCCGACGGCGCGCCGCCTCGAAGAACTGGCCGCCGCCACCCTCGGCTTCCCGGCCGCCCTGTTCGTGCCGACGGGAACGATGGGCAACCAGGTCGCCGTCCACCTCCACACGAAGCCGGGCAGCGAGGTCATCATCGAGGCGCGCGGCCACATCGCCAACTTCGAGATGGGCGCGATGGCGGTGTGGTCGGGAGCGCTGCCGCGGCCGATCGTGACCGAGAACGGACTGCTCGAGCCGGAGCAGGTCGAGGCCGCGATCGCGCCCAACGTCTCGTACCGGACGCCGACGCGCCTGCTGGCGCTCGAGAACACCCACAACCTGTGGTCCGGGCTGCCGATGGACGCGGCGCGCACCCGCGCGCTGGCCCAGGTGGCGCACGCCCACGACCTGGCGGTGCACCTCGACGGCGCCCGCATCTTCAACGCCGCCGCCGCCCTCGGCACCACAGCGGCCGAACTGGGCAAGGGCTGCGACACCGTGATGTTCTGCCTGTCGAAGGGGCTCGCGGCGCCGGTGGGCTCGATGCTGTGCGGCTCGCGCGAGCTGATCGAGGAGGCGGTGCGGGTGCGCAAGCTCTTCGGCGGCGGGATGCGCCAGATCGGCGTCGTGGCGGCCGCCGGCATCGTCGCGCTCACGGAGATGGTGGATCGCCTCCCCGAGGACCACGCCCACGCCAGGCGCCTCGCCGAGGGACTCGCCGAGCTCACGGCGGTCGAGATCGACCCCGCCCGCGTCCAGACCAACATCGTGGTGTTCAAGCTGCGCGCGGACAGGGTCCCCGGCGACCCGGCGCTTTCCCCGGCGCAGCGGTTCGTGGCGGGCCTGACCGAGCGCGGCGTGGCGTGCGGCGCCTTCGGCGCCACCGAGGTGCGGATGGTGACGCACTACGAGGTCACCGCCACCGACGTCGAAGCCGCCCTCGTGGCGGCGCGCCAGGTCGTGAGCCGGTAGGCGAAGCACTCAGGAAGAGGGAAGACACGAGAGATCGGTCTGCGGGCTCTGTCCTTCCGCGACCTCTTCACCTTCTTGCACGACCCACGATCCACGACCCACGTTCTTGCTTCCCCGGCGCCCGGCCTCTTACGCGGCACCCTCGCCGGGCGCGGGGCGGTCCTTGGCGGCCCGCACGAGCGCCCAAACCATCAGCCCGATGCACAGCACGAACACCCCGAGGAACAGCGCGAGCGGCCCCATCTGGGGCGCCACCGCCACATGCTCCCCGGCCCGTGAGGACGCCAGGTAGAAGTCCCGGAGCTGGTGCCGCGTGACGATCATGAACATCATCGCCCCGACCACCAGCTCCGCCACGTGCCGCACCCTGGCCGGCTGCGCCAGCGGGTCGGAGATCCCGGCCAGGACGACGAGCAGGAACACCCCGGCCATGATGCCGATGCCGAGCGGCGCCATCGTGACCGCGCCGCCGCGCATGAACGCCCGCAGCACCTCCTCGGGCAGCGCGAGCAGGAGCCAGAAGCCGTCCACGAGCTGGAACAGCGTCGCCATGAGCGCCGCGCGGATGCCGAACCGGGCCATCCCCCGGCACGCGGCGGCGTCGCCGCCCTTCGCGGCCCGGCGCACGGCGACCCAGGCGGCGAGCGCGCCGGCCATCGCCACCGCGGCGAGCAGGAAGTGCAGGTAGCGCGGCGCGAACGTACGGTCAGAAAGCGCGGCCCAGGCGTTGTCGGCCACCAGGGCTGCATGTGCAGGAGGTTGACGGTCACCTGGATGCCGGCGATCGCCAGGAAGCACGCCGCCTCGACCACCAGCACGGCCCCCACCCCCTTGCCGGCGCGCAGGCGGAACTTGGCGATGTAGTTCAGGTAATAGCCGACCGTGAGCAGGACGAGCATGCCGAGCCACGCCCACGCCACCAGGATCGTCGCGGTGTAGAAGAAGCGCCCGAGCACGACCTGGATGAACAGCAGCGGAGCGATCGCGAACGTGATCGCCAGCGAGATCGCCCACGAGTTGACCTCGACGAACAGCGTCCGCGTCTCGCGCCGCCCGTCGCGCATGAGACCCGCGAGTGCGGCCAGCAGCGTGCCCCCGAGCACCGTGTTGACGAACACGATGTGGATGAAGAACGTCAGCACCCACAACACCTGAAACAGCCAGGGCGGTCCCGGCAGCGGCGCCGGGTCGAGGGCGGGGATCAGGCTAGTTGGCATGGCTCGCCTCCGCGACGTGCGACGGCTTCAGCGTCAGCAGGTAGGCTGCCAGCGCCTCCTGCTCAGCGGCGGTCCCCACCAGGGGCGGCATCAGCGGGTAGTCGAGCTTGTCGGTTGCGACGTGCCCCTGGTGCGTGTACGTCCCGGTGACGTACTCGTTCCCCTCCTCGCGCATCGTGCCGAGAATCCCGTTGAGCATGTCGGGATCGACCGGGGCCACGAGTTTCCGGATCGAGAGGTAGCCGTCGATGGTGTGGCAGGAGGCGCACTCGGCCCGGAACACCGCGCGTCCTTTCGCCTCCTGGCTGGCGTCGCTGCCGCGCGCGGCCCAGACCGCCTTGGCGAGCACGCCGCGCTGGTCGAGATCCTGGATTTCGCTGATCAAGATCCCGTTGGAGAACATGAAGTCGCGGATCACGAACGGCTTGCGGGCGAGGAGCGGGTTGGCGCCCAGGAAGATCGCCCGCACCGAGCCGGGCAGCACGTGCTCCCACCAGCGGTAGCCGCCGTAGGCGAGGAGGATGCCGGCGATCTGGAACCCCGCGAGCAAGCGGATCATCGGCACCCGCGCCTGGCGGTCGGACTCGCGCAACGCCGCGAGCGTCAGGTAGGCGCCGGCGAGGAAGAGGCAGATGCCGGTCCGCAGCACGAGGCCGGGGAGGTAGCTGGGGTTGAAGATGCCGTCCCAGAACGAGTGCGTCTCGAGCCAGCGCCCGGGGGTGAGCATGAACGAGAGGATCCCCTGGATGATCACCAGCGACATGTAGGCGGCGAAGGCGTACAGCCAGATGATCACGAGGTGCGTCCGCGGCCGCACCTTGTCCCAGGTGGCGTAGTAGAGCAGCGCGGTCACCACCTCGAGGATGAAGAAACCCCACTCCGCCGCCCACCCCCAGACGTAGTTGTGGATCAGGGCGGAGGTGGCCGCGGGCTGGACGAGGCCGATCGTCACCCAGATGCCGACGCCGGAGATCGCACCGAACACCGTCGAGACCAGGATCAGCATGAGCGAGCTGCGCTTGGCCAAGGCGCGCAACGCCGGGTTGCGGCGTCTGACGGCGAGCGTCTCGATGACCGCGATCGCGAGACCGCCGCCGACCGCGAAGTGCGAGACGAGGACGTGGGTGATCGCCACGATCCCGATCAGCACGCCCCCGCCCATCGCGAGGTTCCAGATCGGATAGTCCACTCCCGCCCCCTCTCTCCAAACTGACCGGACGCTGGCGCAATCCTACCATCCCCGCGCCCCAGAGAACGGCCGCGCGCACAATGAAAGGGGCCACCCGAAGGTGGCCCCGAAACAGTGCGATGTGAGCGGTCGCTACGGGTTGATCTGGCCGACCGGGACGCGGTCCGGCTGCTCCGCGATGTGGCGGCGGATCACCCGGGTGCCGACCTCCAGCTTGTCGGTGAGAGCGTATGGGGCATATGCCTTCACCATCGCCACCGCCGCCGCCTGCGAGAGGACCACGTTGGCGGCAAGGACACTCGTTGTGGTCACGACCCCGCCACCATCGAGGAATGGGCGCAAGCTGACCTCGGGGAGTTTCGTCCCGAAGCCGGCGTTGATCACCTTGATCCACTCGTTGGCGATGATCGCGTAGCCGAGCGACTGTGGATGCACACCATCGTAGGAGAAGATTCCTCCCGTTAGGAAGTCGCTGGTCAGCTTGATTCCACCTACGATTCTCCCATTGGTCTTCAAATCGGCGAGGATGGCGTTGAAGTCGACGACCTTGGCGCCGACCTGTGCGGCCACCGCGCTGATGATCCCGTTGAGGTCGGCGGTGCGGGCCTTAATCGCCGAGATCTCGGCGGCCCTTAGAACGACACCGGAGTGCAACCCGGTGGCATCAACAGAGCCCTCCGGAAGGGGCTGGCCGGTCCCACCGGCGGCAGCCGGAATACCAATCCCCTTGGCGAGAAGAGGGGAGGCGAGCAAGGTGACGTAGTCCTGCTCGGTGAGCGGCCCATTTTCGCCGAGCAACGGGATATGGGTACCAGTGGCTGGGTTGACGATGTAGGGCTTGATCGTCGTCACAAACGGGATTGTCTCGACATCGGGAATGTTGCCGACCACGATTGGCGCGTTCGGACTCGCCTGGCGCAGCGCACCCAAGATCGTCGTGTAGTTGCTCTGGAACACGGCCGCAGGCGTCATGGTGACGCCGTCCAATACCACGCCCGTGAGCACGGTGCCGAGGACGTCGTCTGCCCCAATCCAAGCGGTGACGAAGGTCGGCTGGAGCGCGATCGCCTGCGCCAGGGCCGTCGCAGGTGTGCTGGTACCCGGAAAGACCGGGAACCGCAACACAAGGTCGGCAAACGCCGGGGCCTTGCCAGTCTTCCCGGCTGCATAGGCCTGGAGATCGGCGGCAAAGTTCTGTATATTGCCGGTCCGTGTGAGCACATCGGTGCTGCTGAATCCGTCCACGCCAAGGTTGTTGTACGGGGTGGGCAGCGTCGCGTTCAGCGGTGCACCCATGCCAGGCGCCATCTCGATGTCCGGGCTCACACCGAGCGGCGTGATGTTGAGTGCCACGAGCTGCAATAGAGGCGGCAGCCCAGGGGCGCTCACCAGCGGCTGTTGGAATGTCGCGACGCCGGCCTGCCGCGCGATCAACGCCGGGTACGAATTCTTTTGATTGGATTCGACCGAACCGTTGGAGACGACTCCCGCGGTCAAGCTGTCACCCAGTGCCACATACCTCGAGAAATCCACCTGCTGGGCCGACGCGGCGCCCCCCACGAGGGCGGCCGCGAGACCCAGGAGCAGAGCCTTGCGTGCGTGTCTCATTGTCGCCTCCCTAGAACCTGTGCACCACGGTGAAGCCGAACAGGTTCGCCGTGGTCTTGTAGGTGCCCTCGTAGTTGTCGTAGTTCATCCCCTGCGTGCTGCGGTCCTTGAACTTCAGGTACATGTAGCTTACGTCGAGGCGCGTCTTGGGGGTGAGGCCGATCGAGGCGCCGATGCTGGCGCCCCTGCGGTCGGCGTCCGGCAGCAGCGGCGACACCGAGATCGTGGGCACCGGGCTCTTGTCGTACAGCGCCCCGATCTGCCACGCCAGCGACGGCGATGCCTTGTACTCGACGCCGAGGCGGTAGCTGTTGGAGTCCTTGTAGTCCTCGGGACGGACCTCCGACAGCGCCGGCTCGCTGGGCATGTCGATCGCGAGGCTCTTGAAGCTCGACCACCCCATGCGGATGACGTCGCCCTCGATCCCCCACTTCTGCCCGTGCCAGGCGAGCGCGACGCGCACCTCGTCGGGGAACTTGATCGAGGTCTTGGCGCCCACCTTGTGGCCGAACGGCACCTGGCTCCCGACGATCGCGTCGAAGTCAGGGTAGCCCGTCGCGAACTGGGTGAATGACGCCTTGCCGGTGTAGTTGACCTTCACGTTCGAGCGGTAGGTCGCGCCGATCGAGAAGCCGCCGCCGAGCTTGCCGAGCAGACCGACGTTCCAGCCCCAGCCGCCCTTGTAGTCGGTGTACAGGTGCACCTGCCCGACCTCGGCGGCCTGCTGCGTGTACGGGTTGATCACGCCGATCGAGCGCGTGAGGTCGAGCGCCGAGTAGAAGTAGTCGACGCCGGCCGCGACCGCCAGGTTGTCGGTCAGCTTGTACGACAGCGTCGGGTTGATGTTGAAAACCTGGATGCCGATCCGCTTGCTGATGTACTTGCCGGCGTACTCGTTCGGCCACCAGGTGCCGAGGCCGAACGGTGCGTAGGCGCCGAAGCCCCAGTGCAGGTTGGGCGTCAACTCGCCCGTGAGGTAGAAGTGCGGCGGGTAAAAGATCTGGCTCTTCATCTCCGCCCTGTACCCCTGGCCCGGGTACGGGTTGGCACCGTACATTTTGCTCGACTCGGTGATGAAGTAGACGCCCATCGCAACCTGCGTGCCCTGCAGGAACGCGATGCCCGCGGGGTTGAAGTAGATCGCGGTTGGGTCGTCCGCCGTCGCCCCGAACGCGCCGCCGAGCGCCACCGCGCGGGCGCCGTGCTCGAAGAGCGCGAAACCCGCTCCGTGGCTTGCGGCCGGCACCAGCAGCAGACACGCTGCGAGCGCCAGAAGCCCTGTCCGTCTCGCCATTCTCATGCCACTCTCCTTCCCCTGATCCGCCGTCGTCGCGGGTTGTTGAAGATCACTCTATTGAACGGCGAGTCAGTCGTCAACTTTGCTGCGAAACATCACAAGCTGGCAGGGAAGAACCGGGCACGGAAGAGACGTGGTCAGTGGTCCGTGGTCCGTGGTCCGTGGTCAGTGGTCAGGGCCGGCCGCGCCGGCCGCAGGCCGCGCGGCCTCGAGCAGCTCGCTCGTAGACGGGTTCCCCATCGGCAGGCAGGGTCTCGCCGCTTGCGGCGTGCAGCCGCGCCGCCGCCGTTGGGCCTATCGCAAGGCGCGCGAACCCCGCCGCACCGGAGCATAGCCGGAGGCTATGTGAGGATGCGAGCGGGGC
>NCBR01000265.1 GCA_002279285.1 Acidobacteria bacterium 37-71-11 | reverse complement strand
CGGACGCTGGGACCGGCGGCGCCCGCCGACGATCCGGCCAGCCCCGACGGGATGTCCACCGCGACCACGGGCCTGCCGGCCCGGTTGACGAGCTCGACCGCTTCGGCCCACCGGCCGGTCAGGGGGCGGTCGAGGCCGGTGCCGAACAGGGCGTCCACGACCACGTCGGCGCCGGCCAGCAACTCGGCGAGGCGGGAGGTCCCATCCCGCGAACAGTCGCTGACCGGCACGCCGAAGCGCCGCGCCAACTCGAGTTGAGACGCCGCGTCGCCCTTGAGCGTCCGGCGCGCGACCAGCATTGCAACGGCGACGTCGAAGCCGCGGCAGCGCAGCAGGCGGGCCATCGCGAGCCCGTCGCCGCCGTTGTTGCCCGGGCCGCACGCCACCACGACCCGGCTCGCGCCGGGGAACCTTTCGGCCACCACGTCGGCCACCGCCGCGGCGGCCGACTCCATCAGCACCAGGCCCGGGACTCCGAGCTCGTCGATCGTCACGCGATCGGCCTCGCGCATCGCCGCGCTGTCGAGGACTGGAATCATGGCTCCTCCTGACCCACCATCGTAGCGCCGGAAAGCGGGAATCCAGTCCACGCGGCCGGTGTGTTAGCCTCGCCCGCGCACGGCCCGGCACCGGCGCGCGGGCAAGGAGGAGGCGGCACGCATGCGAGTCCTCGCTGGTCTGGCCTCTGCAATGGCCGCGACCAAGGCGGCTGGCGTCGCCGAGGCCGCGGGCTCGGCCGGTGAGGTGCTTGGAAGAACGCTTCCCGCTTGGAGCGCGCTGCCGTTCGTCGGAATCCTGCTCTCGATCGCGCTCTTTCCCCTCCTCGCCCCGCGTTTCTGGCATCACCACTACCCCAAGGTCGCGGCGGCGTGGGGTCTGGCCCTGGTGGTCCCGTTCGTCGCCCTTTACGGAAGGGCCGCGGCCGCCGAGATGCTCCACATGGCGCTCCTCGACTACGTTCCGTTCATCATCCTGATCGGCACGTTGTTCGTGATCGGGGGCGGGATCCTGGTGCGGGGCACGCTGCGCGGCTCGCCGTGGGTCAACGCCGCGATCATGGCCACGGGCGCGGCACTCGCATCGTGGATCGGGACGACCGGCGCCGCGGTGCTGCTCATCCGTCCGCTGCTGCGCGCCAACCGGCAGCGGCGGCGCCAGGCCCACACCGTCGTCTTCTTCATCTTCCTCGTCGCCAACATCGGCGGCATGCTGACCCCACTCGGCGACCCACCGCTGTTCCTCGGCTTCCTGCACGGGGTGCCGTTCTTCTGGAGCCTGACCCTGTGGCGCGAACTCCTCCTCGTGGCCGGGCTCGTCCTCGCGGCCTACGTGGCGCTCGACGTCCACTACTGGAAGCGCGAGGACGCCGCGGTGCGGGTGCCCTCGCAGCTGCCGCACGAGCCCCTCCGCGTGGAGGGCTGGCACAACTTCCTCCTCCTCGGAGGCGTGCTGGTCGCGGTGGTCGTGTCCGGCATCTCTTCGCCGGCATCTTCGCCACCATCGTCCCCGTGCTGCTGGTGCTCCGGGCCGGCGAGTACGGGGCGCTCGGGCCCGTCATCCACGGAGTCAGGACCCCGGCGCAGTTCTTCTGGGGGACCGGCATGCTCTCGTCGTTCCTCGACAACGCGCCGACCTACCTGACGTTCCTCTCCACCACGGTCGGCCGTATCTACCCGGGAATGCCGGAGCGGGAGGCGATCCTGAGGCTGGTCGCGGAGAACCACGCCTACCTGCAGGCCATCGCGACCGGTGCTGTGTTCATGGGCGCCAACACCTATATCGGCAACGCGCCGAATTTCATGGTGAAGTCGATCGCCGAGGAAGCCGGCATCGAGATGCCGTCGTTCTTCGGGTACATTTTCCGCTACGCACTCCCGTTCCTTGTGCCGGTTTTCCTGCTGGCGACGTGGGTGTTCTTCGCTTGAGGAGCTGACAGCCATGAGCGTTTGGTACGAGATCACCGTGACCGGCATCGAGAGCGCCGTGCGGGGGTTCGTTGCGGCGCGCGAGGCGAGCCTCGGAGGGCGGGAGATGGCCGTGTTCGGCCGCGACCTCGACCTCGAGGAGGCGCGCCTCTCCCAGCGGGTGCGCGAACTCCTGTCTGGAGGTTCACATCACCTGGTGTTCGCGCCGGCGGAGCTCGCGCTGGACCTCGCCGCGAGCCTGCGCACGCGAGGCCGTGAGGCCGGCCTCGAGCTCGACGGCCTGAGCGAGGTCGTGCGCGCGAGGGTGCGTTTCTCGGTCGTAGTGTTCTCGCGGGAGCTGGCCGGCCGGATCAGGACGGAGCTGCTGGCAGGGTTGCCCCCCGGCGTCGAGGGCGAGGCGATCGAGGAGCGCGAGGAGCAGGACCCCGAGGCGCGGGAAGTCGAGCTCTACACGCCGGAGCACGAGTACGTCTACCGCGCCAGCGGTGCGTTATCCGGCCCGTTCCCCGGCGTGATCGAGGTGCGCCGCAGGGCGTCGGAACTCCCGTTCGTGAAGATCAAGGCGCTCGAACTCGAGACGCGGCCAGCCGAGCCGCCGGCCTAGGGCTGCGGCAGGCGGGCGGAGCGCTGCGCTTGGCGGCGCATCCTCGGGTCTTTTTCCTCGATCTCCCGCACCAGGCGCACGGTCTCGCGGATCCGGCGCTCCTGCTCCCGTTTCTCCTTCTGCTGCCGCTTGCGCTGGCTGGCCGTCAGGATCGCGGTGATCACCCGGCCGATCCGCCAGTGGATCGCCGACGCCGGGAGCTGTGCGCCGCCGATCAGCGCGCCCCAGAAGTTCGCCCTTCCGACGTTGGCCTTGTTGAAGTCGGCCTTGCGACAGTCGGCGAAACGGAACGAGGCGCGCCGGCAGTTGGCGCCTACCAGGCGCGTGAACCTCAGGTCGGCGCGGGTGAAGTCGGCACCGGTCAGATCGGCGAGGATCAAGTCGCAGCCGGAGAAGTCGGCGTCGATCGCCACCGTGCCGACGAGGGACGCCTGCCGCAGCCGGCTGCCGCGCAGGTTCGCGCCCGTGAGGATCGCCCCGTCGAGCTTCGCTCCCTCCAGGTTGACCTCGCGCATGTCGACCCCCTCCATCCGCGCCTGCTCGAAGCGGAAACTCCGCAGGTTGCAGCCGATGAACGTGGCCCCGGTGAGGTTCGCGCGCACCAGCGACAACCGCCCCAGCTTCGGGGAGCGGAAGTCCACGCCGGCGAGCTGGGCGGCGGCCATCTGAACGCCGGCGAGTTCGGTGTGGAGGAGCATCGCGTCGCGGAAGTCGGCCGCCTGCGCGTCGCAGTTGATGAACCGCGCGTCCTCGAGGTTGGCGTAGCGGAAGGTGCAGTGGCTGATATCGGCCCCGTCGAAGTCGGCGCCCTGGAGGTCGGCGCGCAGGAAGTTGCCCTCCCGCATCTTGGCCTTCCAGAGTTTGGCCCCGACCAGCGTGGCGCCGGGGAGCTGGACGCGGGTCGCCTCCGCTTCCCGCAGGTCCGCGCCGCTGAGGTCGTTCCCCGCCAGGTTGACCCCCTCGATGATCGCTCCGGTCAGCGTCGCGCCGACCAGGCTCGCCCGGTCCATCCGCGCACCGCGCAGCGAAGCGCCTGTCAGGTCCGCGCCGGCAAAGTTGACCTGGTCCAGTACGGCGGCCTCGAGATTGACCTGTGCGAGGTTGGCCCCGGCGAGATCCGAGCCGGAGAAATCCGCGCCGCGGAACGTCGCGCCGGTGAGCACGGCGCCTTTGAGCGAGCAGTTCCGGACCTCCAGGAGGTCGAATCGGACGCCGCTGCAGTTGGCGCGGTCGAGCACGGCGCCGGACAGGAACGCGCCTTCCAGCTCCGCGTTCGAGAGGTTGGCGCCGGTCAGGTCGGCGCCGACGAGGTTGGCACGCGTCAGGATCGCCCGCGACAGGTCGGCGCCGCGCAGCTTCTGGCCGCCGAGTTCCGCCTCGACGAGGTCCGGAATGATGCGGGGGTTCTCGGCACGCCAGCGCGACCACTCCGGCAACAGAACCAATCGCGCGTGTTCGGCGTTTGCCATGGTCAAGATTCTAGCGTGATTCGAGGCGCGCGCGGCATCAACCCGTTCGACTCGGCTCCCGTCAGCCGACCGGGATCTCTGGGCCGACGCCGCCGGGGCAGCGCACCCTCTTGGCCAGCGCCGCAAGCTCCCCCCGCCGCCCGGCCGCCGCGGCGAGCGCCCGCGCCGCCTCGAGTTCGCGCCGGTGCGCCCACAAGCTCGCCACCAGGAACTCCGGCCGCCCCCACTGCCGCAGCCCCGTCAGTTCGCCGGGGCCGCGCTGCCGGAAGTCCTCCTCGGCGATGCGAAACCCGTCACTGGTCGCGACGACCACCTCGAGGCGACGCCTCGCCTCGTCCGCACACTCGGGCCCGGTGAGCAGCACGCAGAACGAGCGCCGGCGACCCCGACCCACCCGCCCGCGCAACTGGTGGAGCTGTGCCAGGCCGAAGCGCTCCGCGTTCTCGATCACCATCACCGAGGCGTTGGGCACGTCCACTCCGACCTCGATGACCGTCGTCGCGCAGAGCACGCCGACCTCGCCCGCGGCGAACGCCGCCATCACGGACTCGCGTTCGCCGGCCGGGGTCCGCCCGTGGACCGCCTCCACCCTGATGCCGCCGAGTGCCTGGCGTACCGCCCGCACGTGGGTCGCAACGGCGCGCGCCGAGACCTTCTCCGACTCCTCGATGAGTGGGAACACCCAGTACGCCTGCCCGCCCGCCGCCACCTCCTTGCGCAGGAACTCCGCGAGCCGCCCGCGCGCGCCATCGTCGCGCAACACGGTCCGCACCGGCGTGCGGCCAGGCGGCATCTCGTCGATTACGGAGACGTCGAGGTCACCGTACAGCGAGAGCGCGAGCGAGCGC
>NCBR01000264.1 GCA_002279285.1 Acidobacteria bacterium 37-71-11 | reverse complement strand
CTGCACCGCCGACGAGGTGCGGCAGCGGCGCGGCACGCTCACCGAGCCGGGGCGGGCGTGCGCGCACCGCGACCGCTCCGCCGCCGAGAGCCTCGACCTGTTCCGGCGGATGCGCGCGGGCGAGTTCCCCGACGGCGCGCGCACGCTGCGGGCGAGAATCGACATGGGGTCGGGCAACATCAACATGCGCGACCCGGTGATCTACCGCATCCTGCACGCGCCGCACCCGCACGCCGGCGCGGCGTGGTGCCTCTACCCGATGTACGACTACGCCCACCCGCTCGAGGACGCGATCGAGGGGATCACGCACTCGATCTGCACGCTCGAGTTCGAGGACCACCGGCCGTTCTACGACTGGGTGATCGACGAGTGCGAGCTGCCCGAACCGCACCCGCGCCAGATCGAGTTCGCCCGGCTCAACCTGACCTACACGGTGATGTCGAAGCGCAAGCTGCTGCAACTCGTGCAGGAGAGCGTCGTCTCCGGCTGGGACGACCCGCGCATGCCGACGATTTCGGGGCTGCGCCGGCGCGGTTTCACCCCGGAGGCGATCCGCGACTTCGCCGACCGCATCGGCGTCGCCAAGCGCGACAGCGTGGTGGACGTGCAGCTCCTCGAGCACTGCCTGCGCGAGGACCTGAACCGCCGCGCGCCGCGCAAGTTCGCCGTGCTGCGGCCGCTCAAGCTCGTGATCGAGAACTACCCCGTGGGGCAGGTGGAGGCATTCGAGGTCCCGAACAACCCGGAGGACCCGGCGGCCGGCACGCGCACCGTGCCGTTCTCCCGGGTGCTCTGGATCGAGCACGACGACTTCCGCGAGACGCCGCCACCCAAGTACTTCCGCCTCTCGCCAGGCCACGAGGTGCGCCTGCGCTCCGCGTACCTGGTGCGCTGCACCGACGTCGTCAAGGACGCCGCGGGCAACGTCGTCGAAGTGCGGGCCGCGTACGACCCCGCGACGCGCGGCGGCGCGACGCCCGACGGCCGCAAGGTCAAGGCGACGATGCACTGGCTCTCGGCCGCCCACGCCGTGCCGGCCGAGGTGCGGCTGTACGACCGCCTGCTCACCAAGCCCGACGCCGGCGACGTCGGGGAAGGGCAGGACTGGAAGTCCAACATCAACCCCGACTCAATCGAGGTCCTCGGCAACTGCTGGGTCGAGGCCTCGCTCGCCGGCGCCGCATCCGAGGAGCGCTTCCAGTTCGAGCGCCTCGGGTACTTCTGCGTCGACCCGGACACGGCCGCCGGGAGGCTGGTCTTCAACCGCACGGTCACGCTGCGCGACGCCTGGGCCAAGATCGAGCAGAAACAGAGCTGAGCGGGGCCGGGGCGCAGAGGAGCAGAGGAGAGCGTCATCCCCGCGGAAGCTGGGAGCCATGCCGTGGCCCCTTTGCGCTCGTGACTGGGTTCCCGCGTTCGCGGGAACGACGAATCGGTGGGTTTCTCATCCTCCCCCCTCCGCCATTTGGGCGGTACGCCGGGGCGAGGTCGAGGTCGAGAGCGGGCGAATTGTCCGTTCGAGTTGGATGAGTTGGCGGAGAGGGGGGGATTCGAACCCCCGGTCCGGGTTTACCCCGGACAACTGCTTAGCAGGCAGCCCTGATCGGCCACTCCAGCACCTCTCCGCAGTGGCCGCGAGAGTCTACTCCGGGCTCCGGGGGTGCGCAAGCGAGCCTACTCCCCCGGGGGAGGATCAATCCACCTCGAAGCGGGCGGGGTGGAAGTCTGGCGCCTCGAGCGTCCGGACGGTCAGCCCGTGGCGCTCCTTGAGCTCGACGAGGATGCCGCGCAGCTCGCCCGAGAGCATGCGCACCACCTCGGGGTGGGCACGCACGGCGAACTCGATCGCCTCGCCGCCGCCGGCCTCGCGCAGCAGCGCGCGCCGGATCTCCAGGCACACCGTCTCCGGCGACTTGACGCGCCCGAGCCCCTCGCAGGTCGGGCACGGCTGCGTGAGCGCGCGCTCGAGCGAACGCTCGGTGCGCTTGCGGGTGAGCTGGATCAGGCCGAACGGCCCAACCGGGCCGGCGAGCGAGCGGGCCCGGTCGCGCGCGAGGGCGGTGGTGAACTCCGCCAGCAGCGCCTCGCGGTGCCCCTCGTCCTCCATGTCGATGAAGTCCACGACGACGATCCCGCCGAGGTTGCGCAGCCGGAGCTGCCGCGCCACCTCACGCGCCGCCTCGACGTTGATGCGGAAAACGGTGTCCTCGAGGTCGGCGCCGCCGACGTACCGTCCGGTGTTGACGTCGATCGCCACCAGCGCCTCGGTCTGTTCGATCACCAGCGAGCCGCCGGAGCGCAGCCAGACCTTCGGTTGCAGCGCCTGGTCGAGCTCGGCGGCGATGCCGAACGCGTCGAAGATGTCGAGCTGGCGGCGGTAGAGCTTGACCTTGGACGTCAGCTCGGGCTGCACGCGGTCGAGGAACTCGACGATGCGCTGGTAACCGTCGGTATCGTCGATCCAGAACTCGGAGAGCGTCGGCCCGGAAAGGTCGCGGGCGGCACGCAACGCCAGGTCGAGGTCGCGGTGCACGAGGCACGGCGCGCCAACCTCGGCGGCGCGGCTCTCGATGTGCCGCCACATCGACTCGAGCACCGCAAGGTCGGCGAGGAAATCGGCGCGCTCGCGCCCCTCGCCGGCGGTGCGCACGATCACGCCGCCGGTGTGGGGGATCTCCGCGAGCAGCGCCCGCAGGCGCTCCCGCTCGACCTGGTCGGTGATGCGCCGGGAGACGCCGACGTGCGAGTTCCCAGGCATCAGCACGAGATAGCGACCGGGGATCGTGACGTGCGAGGTCGCGCGCGGGCCCTTGCTGGAGCCCAGCTCACGCGTGATCTGCACCATGATCTCCTGTCCCTCGCGCAGCAGGTCCTGGATCGGCGGCGCCGCGGGGACGATTTCGCCGGGCTCGACCTCCTCGTCCTCGAGGGTCTCGGCGACGTCGTCCACGTACAGGAACGCGTCACGCTCGAGGCCCACGTCCACGAACGCGGCTTGCATCCCGGGGAGCACGCGCGAGATCCGCCCCTTGTACAGGCTGCCGACGATCGAACGGCCGCGGCTGCGTTCGACCATCAACTCGACGAGCACGCCGTTCTCCCGCACCGCAACGCGGGTCTCGTACGGCGTGACGTTGGTGTAGATGACGGTGCTCAAGGCGCCTCCGGAATTCGCAGTGTAACCCGCTTTTGCATCCTGCGGATGCGGGTCCGGCCACAATCTTCCACTGCGTGGGGGCTTCCTTCCTTGCTGGTCCCGCTGGGGTGGTCTCTCTCTTCACTGCGTGAGGCCTGTTTTGTTTTGCCCCGCGGGCTACGGCCGTGGTCGCTCGGGCGGCGCATCGAGCGCCGCCCTCCGACCCGCCTGCGCGTGCGACCGAGCAGGGCGTC
>NCBR01000082.1 GCA_002279285.1 Acidobacteria bacterium 37-71-11 | reverse complement strand
GCGTGGTTGTAGATCAGGTAGCGCTGGAACTGCTTGACCTGCTCGTCGGAGAGCACGACCTCGGAGAACTCGCCGATGCCGGTGTTGACGCCGTACATGGTCTCGTGCGCCGAGATCTTCCGCTCGAGCATGGCGCGGCACGTCTTGACGCGCTCGATCGCGGCGGGCGCGAGCTCGACCTTGGCGCCGTGGCGCGCGATCTTGACGACGTCTTCGATCCTCAGGTGCTGTCCGTCCAGGGTCACAGGCATCGATGGGTCCTTCCCGGCCGGGCTGGTGGCCCCGCCGAATCCGGCGCCGCCATGATACGACGTTTCACAAGCGGCGCGGGGGTAGACTCCAGGTATGGGTACGCAGGCGCGGGATCCGTTCGTGCGGCGCGCCGTGCGGCGGGCGGCCGCGCTGCTGGCGCGGCGCGTCCCGCTCGGCCGGCTGCTGACCGCGGCCGCGGCGGCGCTGCGGCGTCCGGGCCGGCCGCTGGGGGTCTTGGCCGGGGACGCGGCCGCCCTGGTGCGGATGGTGCGCGCGACGGTCGCGGGCCGCTACCACCGCCTCCCCCGGCGGACGCTGGTCGCGGCCGTTGCGGGCCTTCTCTACCTCGTCAACCCGTTCGACCTGATCCCTGACTTCGTCCCCGTCATCGGCCTCGCCGACGACGTGGCCGTGCTCGCCTGGGTGATCCGCCGGGTGCGCAAGGACCTCGACGAGTACCTGGCGTGGGAGGCCGCCGAGGGTGGCGTGATCGACGTCGTCCCCACGCCGGTCCCGGCGCCCTGAGCCGCGACCCCCGGCGCAGGCCACCCGCCGCTCACCCGTCGAGGCCGGCGTCGGCGGCAACCAGGCGCGCGATCCCCGACCAGTCGATCGCGCCGAGGCCATGCCCGACCGCGGCGAGGAAGCGGTCGTGCAGGCAGCTTGCGAACGGCATCGGCACCGAGCGCGCGTCGGCGGCGGCGAGCGCGAGGCGCATGTCCTTGAGGCCGAGCGCGAGGGCGAAGCCGGCCGGTTCGAAGCGCCGCGCGGCGATCGCACCGCCGTAGTTCTCGACGATCGGCGAGCGGAAGAGGGCGTTCATCACCGTCATCAACGTGCCGGGGTCCACGCCCCAGGCGCGCGCCAGCGTCTGCGCCTCCGCCAGCGCCTCGATCGTGGACGCGAGCATGAAGTTGCCGGCGAGCTTGACCACGTTGGCAGCCTCGGGCTCGCTCCCGGCGACGATGACTCCCTGCCCGAGCGCGTCGAAGGCGGGGCGACAGGCGGCGACCGCACCTTCCTCGCCGCCGGCGACGATCCACAGCTTCGCCGCCGCGGCCGCCTCCGGGCGCCCGAACACCGGCGCCGCGACGTAGCGCTGGCCGGCGGCGGCGTGCGCGGCCGCGAGCCGGCGCGAGAGCGCGACCGAGATCGTGCTCATCGAGGCGTGCACCGCGCCGCGCGGCAGCGCCCCGAGGAGCCCGTCCGCGCCGAGCGCGACCTGCTCGGCCGCCGCGTCGTCGGCCAGCATCGTGACCGCGACCTCCGCGCCCGCCGCGGCGGCGGCGGGCGAAGCCGCGACCGTCGCCCCGAGCGCTTCCAGCTCGGCGGTACGCCCGGCGCTGCGGTTGAACACGGCGACGGCGTGCCCGGCCCGCACCAGGTTCGCCGCCATCGGTGCCCCCATGTGGCCCAGTCCGACAAACGCGATCCTCATCGTGACCTCCTCGTCCGGCGGGAGCCGGAACGGCGTCAGCCCTTGACCGCGAGCCCACGCGCGGCGAGCAGGGCCCGCAGCGCCTCGCGCCGGTCGCCCTGCAGCTCGAGCGCCCCCTCGCGCGCGGTGCCGCCGGTGCCTAGCGAGCGCTTGAGCGAGCGCAGCAGCTCCTCGAGGTACGCCGCGTTGCGCGGCAGGCCGTCGACCACCGTGACGCTCTTGCCGCCGCGCCCCTTACTCTCCAGGCGCAGCTTGGCCGTGACCCTCGCCGGGACGGCCTCTTCGAGCCGGCTCGAGCACCGGCACCGGCCGGCCGGCCACCCGCACGTCGGGCAGAGCTTGCCGGTCTCGGTGGAGTACACGGGCCGACCGCGGCCGCGGGATGGCTCCATGCCCTCATTATCCCGCAAACGTCCCGCCACCGCGGGCGCTTACTCGTACCGGAGCGCTTCGATCGGGTCGAGCTTGGCGGCCTTGTACGCCGGGTAGGTGCCGAAAAAGAAGCCGACCAGGCCGGAGACGCCGAAGCCGGCCGCGATCGCCCAGAGCGAGATGCTGGTGGGGAACGGGCTCACCGCGCCGACCAGGTGCGAGAGGCCGACACCGACGAGGACACCGGTCGCGCCGCCGACGAGAGCGAGGGTGATCGCCTCGGTGACGAACTGCTGCCGGATGTCGGCCCGGCGCGCCCCGAGCGCGCGGCGGACGCCGATCTCGCGCGTGCGCTGGGTGACGTTCATGAGCATGATGTTCATCACGCCGACGCCGCCGATGATCAGAGAGATCCCGGCGATCACCAGCATCGCGGCGGAGACGCCGCCGGTGATCTGGCGGAACGTGCGGATCGTGCGCTCCGGCGTGCGCACCCCGAAGTTGTTGGGCTGGTTGAAGCTCAGGCCGCGGCGCTCGCGCAGGATCTGAGTACCCTCCTCGATCGCCAGGTTGACCCACTCCGGCTTCTTCGGCACGGTGGCGATGACGCAGCCGTAGGTGCGCTTCACGTCCGGCCAGATGCGGTCGAACATGCCGATCGGGATCTCGATCTGCTGGTCGGCGCTGGTGTCGAACAGGCCGCCCTTCTTCTCCATCACGCCGATGACGCGGAACGGGCGGCCGTTGATCTCGATCTTTCGCCCGAGCGGGTCGAGGTGGGGGAAAAGCGCCTCCACGATGCCGGTGCCGATCGCCGCCACCGGCGCGGCGTGCAGCTCCTCGCCGGCGGTGAAGAACCGTCCGTGCGCCACGAAGTGGTTGTTGGCGTCGGGGTAGGAGTGGGTGACGCCCCCGATCGAGGCGTTGTTCGTCCGGTTGCCGCCGTAGCGGACCTCGACGTTAGTCGTGACCCAGCGCTCCGGCGAGACGTACGCGATCGCCGGCGCGTACTCCCTGATCGCCTCCGCATCCCCGAGGGTGAGCATCGGGCGCAGGCGCTGCTCCTCCGGGAGCGGGCCGCCGTGGCCGAAGCGGTCGTCGAGGCGCTGGAACTGCACCATGGTGGCGCCGAAGTTCTCGAACTGGGCGATGAACGTCCGGTTGAACCCCTGGATCAACGACACCATCACGATCACCGTGGCGACGCCGATAATGATGCCGAGGCAGGTGAGGAACGAGCGCAGCTTCTGCACCCGGATCGTGCGCAGCGCGGTGAGCACGTTCTCGCGCCAGGCGGCGACGACCTTGTCGAGGCGGCCCATTCAGGCCTCCACCCGGAGGACTGGGGTCCGGGGTCCGGGGTCCGGGGTCCGGGAGGAGACCGTGGATCGTGGTTCGTGGTTCGTGGTTCGAGACAGACCAGGGCCGGGAGTCGTGGCTTGCGGCTGGTGGCCTTGAACGCCATAACGCGGGGCTGTCGTCCCTCTGCCCTCTACCTTCTTCCTTCTGCCCTCTCTCCTCGGCTGCTCTGCCCCTCTGCTCCTCTGCCGTCGCACACCCGCGGACAAGACGACGCGTGCCGTGCCCATCATTCGTCCCTCAGGGCGACGATCGGGTCGAGGCGGGCGGCGCGGATCGCCGGCAACCACCCGGCCAGGAGCCCGGCGAGCGTCGCGACGGTGAGGCCGGTCCCCACCAGGAACGGCGTCACCCGCGCCGGGAACGGGCTCCAGTGGCCGACGGCCAGCGCCACCAGCCACCCCACGAAGACGCCGGCCACGCCGCCGGCGAAGCTCTGCGCGACGGCCTCGAAGAGGAACTGGCGGTGGAGATCGCGGCGGCGGGCGCCGAGCGCCTTGCGCAGGCCGATCTCGCGCGTGCGCTCGACGACCGAGGCGAACATCGTGTTGGCGATCGCGACGCCGCCGACGACGAGCGAGATCGAGGAGATCAGGATCACGAGCAGGAACGCCGAGCGCGTGATGCTCTTCCACAGCGTCGAGAGCGCGTCGGCGTCGATGATCCCAAACGGGTCGGGGGCCGAGAACGGCGTGCCGCGGCGCGAGCGCAGCACCAGCCGGACGTCGTCCTCGATCGCCGGCACCGCGGCCACGCTCGGCGCCTCGACGAAGATGTCGAGACTGCGCACCATGCCGAAGGCGTGCTGATACGCCGCCAGCGGCACCAGGACGAAGCGGTCCTGGCTCTCGCCGAACGTGCTCCCCTGCTTGGCCATCGTGCCGATGATGCGGAACGGCTTCCCCTCGACCGTGATCTGGTGCCCGATCGGGTCCACGTGCGGGAAGAGCTGGTCGCGGACGTCCCAGCCGATCACCGCGACCGGCCGGGCGGCCGCCGCCTCGCTCGCGGTGAAGAACCGCCCGTCGGCGAGCTCGAGGCCGACCATCCAGGGGAACTCGGACTCGGCGCCGAGGACGAATGTGTCGGCGAGGCGGCGCCCGCCGGCGTACACCGGGCGGGTCGAGAACACGCGGCCGGCGATGCGGCGCGCCTGTGGCACCAGGCGGCGCACCGCCTCGAGGTCGGCGTCGGTGATGTCCTTGCGCTTGAGCGCCGCGAGGTACTCCTCGCGGCTGCGGATGATCCCGAACTTGGTGAAGATCACGGTGTTCGGGCCGAGGCCGGAGATCACGTTGGCGGCGTACTGGTTGAGCCCCGACACCACCGAGATCACCGCCACGATCGTCCCCACTGCGATGATGATCCCGAGCAGGTTGAGGAAGAGGCGCAGCTTGTGCGCGGTGAGCGCGGCCAGGCCGGTGCGGGCGACGTCACCGAGGATCATGCGGCTACCCCGCCTCCCGTCGGGCGGTTGCGGCTCATTCGAGCCCCGGCTCCTTGCTCTTGTCCACCATGACCTCGGCTCCCGGCTTGAGGTCGCGCAGCGCCTTGAACGGGCCCACGATCACCTCGTCGCCCTGCTTGAGGCCGCTCGTGACCTCGACGTCGAGCTCGCCGCGGATGCCGGTGGTGACAGGGCGGAACTCGGCCTTGTGGCCGGCGACGACGTAGACCCCTTCGATCGCGCGGGCGCGGGAGGCGATCGACTCCTTGTGCGCCGAGGTGGCGGCCGGCCCGGCCGAGTCCGGCGCCGGCGTCGGGGCCGCTTTCGTCTCGGGCTGGCGCTCCACGAGCGCGCCGATCGGCACCGTGAGGGCGTCATTCCGGGTCGCGGTGGTGATGTCGGCGGTGACGGTGAGGCCGGGGCGGATGCGCTCGGGGTGCTTGAGGAGCGTCACCTTGACGGTGTAGTCGGTGCCGGTCGCGGCGCCGCCGAGCGCCGAGGTCCCCTGGATCGGGCTCGAGCCGATCTCCGAAACCTCGCCGGGGAAGCGCTCGTCCGCGAACGCGTCGATGCGGACCACGGCCGGCTGGCCGATGCGGAGCTGTGGCACGTCGGTCTGATCCACCTCGAGCACCGCCTCGATGGTGGACATGTCGGAGATCGTCATCAGCACGGTCCCCGGGTTGTTCATCGTGCCGGTGACGATCACCTCGCCCTTCTCGATGTTGCGGCGGGTGACGATCCCGTCCATCGGGGCGCGGATCTCGGTCTTGGCGAGCGAGTCGGCGGCCGACGCGATATCGGCGCGCGCCTGCTCGACCTGACGGTGCGCGCGCTGCGCCGAGGCCATGGCTTGCTCATAGGTGCTGCGGGTGCGCTCGCGGTCCGCCTCGGCGAGGATCCCGTCCTTGTACTGCTGGTTGGCGCGGTCGAGGTCGCGCTTGGCCTGGGCCGCAGCCTCCTGCGAGCGGGTCAGCTCGGCCTCGAGCGCCTGCAGGTTGAACTTCGCGCTGTTGACCGCGGCGGCGTAGCGGGCCTGGTCGATCACCGCCAGCAGGTCGCCCTTCTTGACGCGATCGCCCTCCTGCACGTTGAGCTCGGTGACCTGCCCCATGACGTTGGCGGAGAGCTCGACCTTGGTTTTGGCCTGCACGGTGCCGTTGGCCGTCACCAGCTGGACGAGGTCTTTGCGGCCCACCTTCGCCGTGCGGACCAGCATCCCCTTGCCCCGACGGCTGGCCACGACCCCCGCCACCACGGCGGCCACGACGACCACCGCGAGCACCCCAATAATGACCTTCGTGCGCCGTTTCATTCCTCGCTCCTCCAACCCTCGGCCCAAACGGTCCGGCCGGCGGCCAAGCCGCAGATCCGACGATACTACGCACCCCGGCCTCCGAAGGTTTGCCGGGCCGCACCGCGGCGATTGAGTAGTATGCGCTCATGGCGCCTGGTATTCCCGCCCCCCAGACGGGTTCCGTCCGACGATCGCTGGCGGTGGTGGTCCCGACGCTCGACGAGGAGCGCACGATCCTGGCGTGCCTGGCCGCCGTCGGGGACAACGTGGGCGTCGAGGTCGTGGTCTCCGACGGCGGCAGCGGCGACGCAACGGCCGCAGTCGTGCGCCGCGAGTTCCCCCGCGCCCGGGTCGTCACGGGTTCGCCCGGCCGCGGCGTTCAGCTCAACCGGGGTGCGGCCGCCGTTCCCGCCGACGCGTACGTGTTCGTCCACGCCGACTGCCGCCTGCCGGAGGGGTGGGCGGCGGCGGTGCGCGCCGCCCTCGGGGAGCCCGGGGTGGCGCTCGGTTGCTTCCGGCTGCACACGGAGCCGGCCGAGGGGAGGGGAGGTGGCGCGGCGGTGCGCTGGTGGTGGCGCCTGCTCGACCTGCGCAGCCGCGGCCTGGGTTTGCCGTACGGCGACCAGGCGCTGTTCGTGCGCCGCGAGGTGTTCGAGGCGGTGGGCGGTTATCCCGAGATCCCGCTGATGGAAGACGTCGAGTTCGTCCGCCGCTGCCTGCAGCGCGGTCGCCTGGTTCGGCTGCCCCTGGTTGTCCGGACGACGGCGCGGCGCTTCGCCCGCCGCCCGGTACGGGCGCGGTTGTGCACGGCGACGTTTCCCCTGCTCTACCGGCTCGGCGTCAGCCCGCACCGCCTCGCCCGCTGGTACGGAGACGTGCGGTGAGGACCGAGGTCGTGGTGTTCGGACGGGCGCCGCAGGCGGGACGGGTCAAGACGCGCCTGGCGGCGGCGATCGGCGCCCGGGCCGCGGCCCAGGCGTACCGGGCGGTCCTCGAGCACACCCTGGTCGAGGCGGTCGCATCCGGGTTTTTGGTGACGCTCGCGCTCGCCGAGCCCGCCGGCGCCGGCACGGCATGGGCGCCGCCGCCGGGGGTCGGGGTCGAGCTGCAGGCGATCGGCGACCTCGGCGCGCGGATGGCGGCGGCGTTCGCGGCGCACTTCGCCGCCGGCGCCGAGGTCGTGGTGCTGGTGGGCTCGGACATCCCGCGGCTCGGCGCGGCGATGATCCGGCACGCGGCCGCGGCGTGCGGCCGCGTGCCGGTCGTGCTGGGCCCCGCCGTGGACGGCGGGTACGTGCTCGTCGCGCAGCGCTCGCCGGGGGTGGCGATGTTCGCCGGCGTCCCGTGGTCGTCGCCGGACACGCTGGCGGCGACGCGCGAGCGCCTCGCGCTCCTCGGTACCGGCCACGAGGAGCTGGAAACGGTCCGCGACATCGACACGGTCGACGACCTGAACGCCGTGCTGGCCGATCCGGCGCTGGCCGGCGACCTCCGCCGCCGGCTCGAGACGATCGTGCGGGCGGTGCGGTCAAAGGGGTGAAGAAGCGCGCCGGGCCGCGAGCGTCTCGAGGCAGTGCGTGACGAGCGCCGTCCAGCCGGTCTGGTGCGAGGCGCCGCAGCCGCGCCCGGTGTCGCCGTGGAAGTACTCGTAGAACAGGACCAGGTCGCGCCAGTGCGGATCGGCCGCGAAGCGGGGGTCGACGCCGTGGCACGGGCGCCGGCCCGCGGCGTCCGGAACGAAGAGGCTGACCAGGCGGCGCTCGATCTCCGCGGCGGCCTGCGCGAGCGTGACCAGGTTGCCCGAGCCGGTCGGGCACTCGACCTTGACCGCGTCGCCGTAGAAGTGGTGGTAGCGCTCGAGTGCCTCGATGAGGAGGAAGTTGACCGGAAACCAGACCGGCCCGCGCCAGTTCGAGTTGCCGCCGAACATGCCGCTGTCCGACTCCCCGGGCGCGTACGCCACGGTATGGGTCTCGCCGGCGAGCGTGAAGGCGAAGGGGTGGTCGCGATAGGCCCGCGACAGCGAGCGGATCCCGTACGGCGAGAGGAACTCGCCCTCGTCGAGGAGGACGCGCAGCACGCGCAGCAGGCGGTCGCGCGAGGGGATCGCGAGCAGGCGTCGTGCCCCGCCTCCGCCGGGGCCGCCCTCCACGCGGCCGATCTGGCCCATGAGGTCGGGCCGGTGCTCGAGGAACCAGCGCATGCGCTTGGAAAAGCCCGGCAGCCGGTCGAGCACGTCCTGCTCGAGCACCTCGCACGCGAGCAACGGGATGAGGCCGACCATCGAGCGCAGGCGGATCGGCAGGTGCTGGCCGTCGACGTGGACGAGGTCGTAGTAGAAGCCGTCCTGCTCGTCCCAGAGGCCGACGCCGCCCAGCCCGTTGATGGCGTCCGCGATCGCGACGTAGTGCTCGAAGAACTTGGACGCGACGTCCTCGTACGCGGGGTCGACAGACGCGAGCTCGAGGGCGATCGAGAGCATGGTGCCGCAGTAGAACGCCATCCACGACGTGCCGTCCGCCTGCTCGAGCATTCCCCCGCTCGGGAGCGGTTTGGAGCGGTCGAACACCCCGATGTTGTCGAGGCCGAGGAACCCCCCGCCGAAGAGGTTGCGGCCCTCCACGTCCTTGCGGTTGACCCACCAGGTGAAGTTGAGCAGCAGCTTCTGGAAGACGCGCTCGAGGAAGAGCCGGTCGCGCCCGCCGCGCGGCCCGGTCATCTTGTAGACGCGCCACGCCGCCCAGGCGTGCACCGGCGGGTTGACGTCGTCGAAGCCCCACTCGTACGCGGGCAGCTGGCCGTTCGGTTGCATGTACCACTCGCGCAGCAGGAGTACGAGCTGGCTCTTGGCGGACTCGGGGTCGAGGCGCGCCAGCGGCAGCATGTGGAACGCCAGGTCCCACGCCGCGAACCAGGGGTACTCCCAGGTGTCGGGCATCGACAGCACGTCGCGGGCATGAACGTAGGGCCAGTCCGCGTTGCGCCCCGTCAGGCGGGAGACCGGCGGCGGCGGTTGGGTGGGGTCGCCGTCAAGCCACTCGGGCACGACCAGGTTGTAGAACTGCTTCGACCAGACCAGGCCGGCGTACGCCTGGCGCGCCACCGCGCGTTCGGCGGGCTCGAGCCCAGCCGGGATGACGGCCGCGTAGAACTCGTCGGCCTCGCGGATGCGGGCGGCGTAGGCGGCGTCGAAGCCGGGGCCGAGCGGCTCGGCGGGCGCCTCCCCCGACGGCGACAGGCGCAGCCGCACCGTGGCGCTCGCACCGGCCGGCAGCGCGAGGTGGTACCACGCCGCCGCCTTCGTGCCGGACCCGGCCGGGTTGACGGCGCTCTCCCGCCCGCCGACGACGCGGTCGTGGAACGCGTCCTTGACGAACGGCGCCCGGTTCGGCTGGCCGAAGAGGCGCTCGGTGTTGGTCTCGTTGTCG
>NCBR01000081.1:5245-25618 GCA_002279285.1 Acidobacteria bacterium 37-71-11 | reverse complement strand
GCGGTTGGGGAAGATGCCGACCACGTCGGTGCGGCGGCGGATCTCCTTGTTGAGGCGCTCGAGCGGGTTGTTGGACCAGATCTGGCGCCAGTGTGCTGGCGGAAAACCAGCGAAGGCCAAGAGGTCGGTGGCGCTTTCTTCGAGCAGCTCGGCAGCCTGGGGGAAGCGAGGGGCGAGCTGCTCGACGACCTGGTGGAGCTGGCGCCAGACGGAGGCGGCATCGGGTTGGGCGAAGATCGAGCGCACCAGGCTCGCGACCAGCGGCTGAGTCGATTTCGGCACACGGATCAGCAGGTTGCGCATGAAGTGGGTGCGGCAGCGCTGCCAGGACGCGCCGGGCAGCACCGCTCCGATCGCCTGGCGGAGGCCCTCGTGGGCGTCGGAAACCACGAGCTGCACGCCCGCCAGGCCACGGCTCACGAGGCCGCGCAGGAAGGCAAGCCAGGCGGCCCCGTCCTCGACCGTCATGACATCGATCCCGAGGATCTCGCGCTGGCCGGAGGCGTTGACGCCGGTCGCCACGACGATGGCCACGTTGGGCGTGCGGCCACCTTCTCGGCACTTCACGACCAGGGCGTCAAGCCAGAGGTAGGGGTAGCCACCGCCGTCAAGGGGCCGGTTGCGGAAGTCCTCCGAGGTGGCATCGAGCGTCTTGGCCATCTCCGAGACCTGGGACTTGGAGATCCCCTCCAGGCCCATCGCCTGTACCAGCGCCTCGACCTTGCGGGTCGAAACGCCGGCGACGTACGCCTCGGCGACGACCTGCACCAGGGCGTGCTCGCTGCGCCGGCGCGGCTCCAGCAACCACTCGGGGAAGTACGTGCCCTGCCGCACCTTGGGGATCTGCAGCGCGATCGTGCCCGCACGCGTATCCCACGCTCGCTCGCGGTAGCCGTTGCGCTGGTTGGTGCGAGCCGGCGACCGCTCGCCCAAGCTCGCACCGCAGCGAGCGTCGACATCGGCGCTCATCAGCACCTGGGCAAACATCGCCAGCATCTCCCGGACCAGATCACTGCCATTGTCTTCCAGCCGCTTGCGCAGCCACTCCAACGGGGTCATGCTTTCCTTGGCCACTGGGCCCTCCTTGGGCGTGAGGCATCGCAAACCGTCATGTTCCAAGGTTGGTGCAGTGGCCTTTGTTTCCTCACGGCTCGACGTTGGCCTGCTGGGCTGTGGAAAGCTGGCCTACGGCCACCTTCACCACAGCCCTTGGGACACCCCGTCGGCTCCGCCTCCGGGGTTTCCCTCAGCCGACCGCCTCGCCAACAACCAACTCTTCGTACACCACGTCAGCGGACACTACCCGGGTCGGAGGGCGGCGCTCGATGCGCCGCCCGAGCGACACGGCCTCGGCCCGCGGGGCAAAAGAAAAGGCCTCACGCAGTGAAGAAGAAGCCCGGGGCACCCGAACCCGGCCACCCACGGGACCGGCAAGCAAGAGGCCCCACGGGGTGGAAAAACGAGCGAAGGGGCGCGGCGGGCGGGCGCTACGGCTCTTCGGGGGGCTTGAGCGCGCGGAACGACCGCCACAGCACCAGGTCGTAGACGATCTTCAGCCCGCCCGCGAGGAAGAAGGGCACGCCCATCAGCGCGGGCGAGGCGAACAGCGGGCCTGCGATCACCGGCGACAGCGCGGCTCCGGTCGTGCGGGCGACCCCCGTCACGCCGGCCGCCGCCGAGCGCTCGTCGGGGCTCACCACCGCCATCGTGTACGACTGCCGGGTCGGCACGTCCATCTGCGAGATCGAGAAGCGCAGGAACAGCACCGCGATCGCGAGCGGCAGGGTCGGCATCAGCGGCACCAGGAGGAGGAGGACGTTGGACGGCAGGTGGGTGACGACCATCGTGTTGACGAGGCCGATCCTGCGGGCCACCCGCACGGCGACGAGCGCCGACATCCCGGCGAGGAGGTTGGCGCCGAAGAAGATGCCGCCCAACGCCGCGGGTTCGACGCCGAAGCGGCGGTGAAACCAGTACGCGACCAGACTCTGCACCACGAATCCGCCGGCGAACGCGTCGAGCGAGAAGAGACCGGCGAGCCTGGCCACCACCCCGCGCGAGCGGTGCAGCCCGAATCGCTTTGCCAGCCCGGCACTCTCCCCGGCCGGCGCCTCGACGCCGCGGGAGAGCCCGGCGAACAGCGCGGCCAGCACCCCGCCGAACGCCGCATAGCCGGCGACGACCGCTCGGTAGCTGGCGAGCGGCGACGCCCCCGCCCCCTGCAGCGCCTGGCTCGCCGCCCCACCGGCGAGCGACCCGGCAGCCGTTGCGAACGAGCCGACCAGCCCGTACCAGGCGAACGTCCGGGTGCGGTCGCGGCCCGGCACGACCTGCGTGAGCGCAGCCTGCTCGACTGCGAGGAACGGGCCGACCTCGTTGCCGCTCGGGCTGATGACCCCGACGGTCGCGGCGACCAGCAGCAGCAGGAAGTTGCCGGTGAGAGCGAACACCACGCCCGCGAGCAGCATCAGGCCGGCCCCGGCGATCAACGTCCGCTTGCGGCCGAACCGGTCGGCGGTGGTCGTCAGCCAGAGGGACACCGCGGTGTCGCCGAGCAGCGTCAGCGTCAGCAGCAGCCCGATGCGCGCCTCCGAGAGGCCGGCCTCGACGAGGTAGAGCACGAGCACCACGGAAAGAAAACCGTATGCGAACAGCCGCACGACGCGCGTCGCGAACAGCCGATGGCCGTCCCTGCCTAGGGCGTTCAGGAGACCTCGCAGAGTTGCAGGGGAATCCGGTGGCGTGCTCACGCCGTTCAGCTTAACGCCGGAGCGGCCGGTTATGCCCGGCCGTATACTCGTCGCCGCCGGAGAGGAGGGTCGGATGGGCGCGCACACCGGGGCAGGCGTCGCGAAGCAGCTCTCGCGCGGTGCGATCGTCCCGCTCGGCGCGACGCTCACCCCCGAGGGTGTCAACTTCGCGCTCTACTCCCGTTACGCCGGCAAGGTCGAGCTGCTGCTGTTCGACGATCCGGCGGGGGAACCGACCGATGTGATCTCCGTCGAGAACCGGAACCGCGACATCTGGCACGTGCTCGTGCACGGGATCGGGGCCGGCCAGCTGTACGGCTACCGCGTTCGCGGCGACTTCGACCCCGCCCGCGGCCTGCGCTTCAACGCAGCGAAGCTGCTCATCGACCCGTACGCGAAGGCGCTCACCGGCAAGGCCGTCAACACCGGCAACCTCCTTCTGGCCTACGACGCCGCCGACCCGCGCCGCGACCTCTCGCTCGACGCGCGCGATAACAACCGCGCCGTGCCCAAGTGCATCGTCGTCGACGACGCCGCGTTCGACTGGCGGGACGATTCGACCCCCGACACCCCGCTGGAAGGGCTCCTGATCTACGAGGTGCACGTCAAGGGTTTCACCGCCCACCCTTCGTCCGGCGTCGCGCACCCGGGGACCTACCTCGGCTTCGCGGAGAAGATCCCGCACCTGCAGCGTCTGGGGATCAACGCGGTGGAGCTGCTGCCGGTGCACGAACACTACAACGAGGACCTTCTCGAGGAGCGCGGACTCACCAACTACTGGGGGTACAACTCGCTCGCGTTCTTCGCACCCGAACTTTCGTACAGCACCCGCTCGTCGCCGGGCTGCCAGGTCGGCGAGTTCAAGACGATGGTGCGCGAGCTGCACCGCGCCGGGATCAAGGTCATCCTCGACGTCGTCTACAACCACACCGCGGAAGGCAACGAGCTGGGCCCGACGCTTTCGCTGCGCGGCATCGACAACCCCACGTACTACGCGCTCGGCGGCCCCGCCGGCCAGCCCGGCCGCTATTACCTCAATTACACCGGCACCGGCAACGCCCTCGACGTCGCGCGGCCGGCGGTGATCCGCCTGATCATGGACTCGCTGCGCTACTGGGTCTGCGAGATGCACGTGGACGGCTTCCGCTTCGACCTCGCCTCGGTGCTGGGCCGCGCCGAGGACGGCACGTTCCGCGCGAACGCCGGTTTCTTCGACGCGGTCTCGCAAGACCCCGTGCTGTCGCGCGTGACGCTCATCGCGGAGCCGTGGGACCTCGGCACCTACCAGGTCGGCAACTTCCCGATCGACTGGTCGGAGTGGAATGGCCGGTTCCGCGACACGGTGCGCCGCTTCTTCAAGGGAGATCCCGGGCAGCTCCGCGACCTGGGGGCGCGCCTGACCGGCTCGGCCGACCTCTACCGCAACGACGGCCGCGCCGCCTACAACAGCGTCAACTTCGTCACCTGCCACGACGGCTTCACGCTGCGCGACCTGGTGACGTACGACGCGAAGCACAACGAGGCCAACCTCGAAGGCAATCGCGACGGCGCCGACGACAACAACTCGTGGAACTGCGGCGTCGAGGGCGAGACCGCCGACCCGGTGATCAGCCGCCTGCGCCGGCAGCAGGCCAAGAACTTCATCTGCCACCTGCTGTTCGCGGCCGGCACGCCGATGATCCTCGGCGGCGACGAGTTCTACCGCACCCAGCGCGGCAACAACAACGCCTACTGCCAGAACAACGAGCTGTCGTGGTTCGACTGGCGCGAGGTCGAGGCCAACGGCGAGATCCTCAGCTTCTTCCGCGCCGCCATCGCGCTCACGCGGCGCTGCACGATCCTGCAGCGGCGCCGGTTCCTCGACGGCGGCGACCATGGCGGCGACGGCATCCCCGACGTCGTCTGGTACGGCAGCGACCTCGCCGCCCCGGCGTGGGACGACCCCCAGGCGCACAGCGTCGCGGCTCAGCTCGACGGCGAAGCGGAGCGGTCCGATCTCGGTCCGTATCGCCTCTACTTCATCCTCAACGCCGGCGAGGCGTTGCAGCGCTTCAGCCTGCCCCCGCTGGCGCCGGCGGCGGCGTGGCACCGTCTCGTCGACACCTCGCTGCCCGCCGGCGAGGAGATCGTCCTCCCCGGCGCCGAGGTCCTTCTCGACCCGCCCGGCTTCTACCTCGTCAACCCGCACAGCACGGTCGTGCTGATCGGCCGGTGACCGCGCCGCATCGCGGTCGCCTGTAACCGCGGCCGGCACGACCCGCGTCGCGCCGGCGCCGCCGGGCGCGCGCTGAGCCGCTCCCGCATCACCAGCCCGCGGTCGCTGCCGGTCGCGCCGACCACTCGACGCCGTTGCTGCCGGCTACCGCGCCGTGGACGACGAACGGCGGGGTCGCTTCCGCGTCGCCGCCGAGCAGCGGCGCAGCCGGCACGCCCGCGGCTGCGAGCCGATGGTGCAGCCGTTGCGCTCGGCAGCGACGGGGAGGTTCAGCCGGCACGGTCAAATAGTGCCGCAGCGGCCCGGTCGCGGCTTGACACTGTCTGGGGCCCACCTACACTTCGAGTCGGCCAGCACCGTTGCGACGCCTGGCCGCGGGGGGCTCCTTGGACGCAGAGCGAGTCGGACAGACTTCCCATGCGCCGTCTCCGGCCGTCGATCTCAGCGGCGAGGCGGGGTGGGTTCCGTTCGACGCCAAGTCGCTGGTCGGGGAGTCGCTACGCTTCGTCTCGGACGAGCCGGACGGCGACCGCTTCCGCGTCCGCTACTACCTCGACCCGGAGCGCCGGTTGCACGCCCGCATCTGGTTCGGCCCCGAGACGGAAGGCCCTCCCGGCCACGCCCACGGCGGTTCGATCGCGGCCGTGATGGACGAGGCACTCGGCCTGGCGGGGTGGGCCGCCGGCTACCCCGTCGTGGTCGGCAATCTCAACGTCAGCTTCCGCACGATGCTGCCGCTGCGGCGGGTGGTGACGCTCGACAGCGAGGTGGTCTCCGCCGCCGGCCGCAAGGTCACGGTGCGCGGCCGTATCGTCGGTGGGCGCGGCACCGTGTACGCCGAGGCCGAGAGCCTCTGCATCACGATCCCGCACCAGCGCTGACGCGCCACCGGCAGGGACGCGATCGAGACGGATGCTGTTTCCCGGATACCGGCGTACGACCCGTCGTGGGGGGCGAGGGCCTGGCGGCCTGGTGGGCTAGAATTCGACGCAGCGGATGTGGGGGGAGAGTGGGGGCGTCGCGCGCCGCGGCGCCGCCGCCACGGGGTACCGGAGGTCCTGACACCGGGGTTCCGTCCCCCCATCGGGGCGTGGGCCCGGGCGCGGGCCCCGGCGCAAAGGGGGGTGCACCGTGTCGTCGACGGACGCGTTCCTTCAGGCCAGGAACTTCCTGCTGAGCCATCGCGAGGATCTCGAGGCCGCGTGGTCGGGGTTCACCCCGCCGCGCCTCGAAACGTTCAACTGGGGGCTCGACTACTTCGACGTGATCGCCGCCGGCAACGCGCGCCCCGCCCTGGCCATCGCCGAGGAGGGGGGCGAGGTGACGCGGCGGAGCTTCCTCGCGGAGGCCGACCTGAACGACCGGCTCGAGCGGGGCGACGTCCGGCACCTCCTCGTGGCGTCGGAGCACTGCGAGAAGTTCCGCGGCCTGGGCGGGGAGGCAACCCGCGTCGCGGTGGGACGGGAGAAGGTGGCGGGGTGGCGCTCCTACGACGATGCCCAGCGCGAGAGCGCCCGCTTTGCTCCCGACGGCCCGACGCGTTCCTCGGACCCCTTCCTCCTCTACTTCACCTCGGGGACCACGGCGAAGCCCAAGCTCGTCCTCCACACCCACTACACCTACCCCGTGGGGCACCTCTCCACCATGTACTGGATCGGCCTGCGCGAGGGCGACGTGCACCTCAACATCAGCTCGCCGGGCTGGGCCAAGCACGCGTGGTCGAGCCTCTTCGCCCCGTGGAACGCGGGGGCGTGCGTTTTCGTCCACCACACCGCCCGCTTCAGCGCGAAGGCCACCCTTCAGGCCGTGTGCGACCACGGCGTCACCACCCTCTGCGCCCCGCCCACGGTCTGGCGCCTCCTCATCCAGGAGGACCTCGCGGCGTACCCCGTGAAGCTCCGCGAGCTGGTCGGGGCCGGTGAGCCCCTCAACCCCGAGGTCATCAGCCGCGTGGAGAAGGCCTGGGGCCTCACCATCCGCGACGGGTACGGCCAGACGGAGACCACCGCGCAGGTGGGCAACTCCCCCGGCCAGAAGGTCAAGTCGGGCTCGATGGGCCGGCCGCTGCCCGGCTACAAGGTCGTCCTGCTCGACCCCGACGGGAACGAGGTCGACGAGGGCGAACTGGCGCTGGCGCTGAACCCGCGCCCGCTGGGACTGATGGAGGGGTACCTCGACGATCCCGAGCGGATGCGGCAGGCCCTGGCGGGCGGCTACTACCGGACCGGCGACGTGGCGAGCCGCGACGCCGACGGCTACCTCTGGTACGTGGGCCGGGCGGACGACGTCTTCAAGAGCTCGGACTACCGGATCAGCCCGTTCGAGCTGGAGTCGTTCCTCATCGAGCACGAGGCCGTGGCCGAGGCGGCCGTGGTGCCGAGCCCCGACCCGCTTCGGCTGGCCGTGCCCAAGGCCTACGTGGTCCTGTGCGCCGGCTACGAGCCCAACCGCGAGACCGCCCTTGCCCTCTTCCGTTTCGTGCGCGAGCGCCTCTCGCCGTACAAGCGCATCCGTCGCATCGAGTTCTCGGAGCTGCCCAAGACCATCTCGGGCAAGATCCGCCGCGTGGACCTGCGGCGCCGCTCCGCGGCGGGAACCAGGGACGAGGGGGAGTTCTGGGAAGAGGATTTCCCCGAGCTCAAGGGTTAGCGTCGATCCCGGCCGACGCGGCGGCGTCCGGACGCACGGGGAAGGCCATAGCGGGGGAGGAGGACTCCGGCCGGGAACCGGCGGCCATGGAGCGGCTCGCCCCAACTCGCTCGTCATTGCGAGGCCGCGCAGCGGCCGAAGCAATCTCGCAGGCTGATCAGGGCGCGCGCTCGTGGCGGCGCGCCAACGACTTGAGCACGCGCGGAGCGCGCGCTCCACAGAAGATAGAGCGTGCGGGGTAGCGTCGGGCTCGCCGGTCGAATCGAACGGGCTCGAGGCCCAAGGACGAAGGGAGACCGACCGTGGAGAATCGCGGCTACGAGCTCGCCAGGGCTTCCGGATGGGCCTTGCGCCAGTAGCGGGCGAGGCCGGCCGCGCTCATGAACGCCGGGTTGGCGAGCTGGTACGAGCGCGCCAGCCCGTCCTCGGCGGCCACGCCGTCGAGGTAGCCGCGGGCGTAGGCGTCGACGCTGGCCACGAGGCCGTCCTCGGAGCCGCCGGCGCGCATGCGCTCCAGGACCCACGCCGAGATCCCGCGCAGGCTCCGCTCCACGCCGTCGAGGTGCTCGGGGGCGTCGGTGAACGGGCCGAAGTGGGTGAGGTAGAGCACCTGCGGCCGCACGGCGCGGATGCGGTCGAGGGAGGCCATCCACAGCTCCTGGTCGATGTCCGGCGGCGGGCACGGCGCCACCGCGGGGCCGCCGTCGATCCGCACGCCCCCCACGTCGCCGGTGAAGACGGCCCCGTCGAGGCGGAACGCCACGTGGTGGACCGCGTGGCCCGGCGTGAAGAGGGCCTCGATCGCCACGTCGCCGAAGCGCAGGACCTCCCCGTCGGCCAGCGGCCGGATTCGTTCGGCGGGGATCGGCTCCAGCGCCCCCCACAGCGGGTCCATCTGCTCCCGGTAGATCTTCCGCGCCGAGGCCAGCAGCTTGGAGGGGTCCTGGAGGTGGGGCGCTCCCGCGGGGTGGACGTGCACCTGGGCGCCGAGAGACGCCAGCCGCCACGCGGCCCCGGCGTGGTCGAGGTGGATGTGGGTGAGAAGGACGTGCCCAACCTCTGACGGCTCAACGCCGGCGCGGCGCAGGGCGGCCTCGAGGGCCCCGTAGGTGGAGGCGGGTCCCGACTCGACGAGGACCGGCCCCGCGCTGGAGCGAATGAGGAACGCGGCGATGACTCCCGGTTCGCCCTGGAAGTCGAGGTCGAGGGTCTGGATGGGGTAGGCGCTCGGATCCATGGTGGTCCCTTTCCTCTATGGACGACAGCACGCGCTGGGTGAGCATTCCCGATCGGCACGCCGCCCGCCATCGGGACGGCTCCATGACGGAGAGGATGGTACCGCCCCGGCCACGGTCACGCCAGGAGGGCGCCGCGTCGCATCCCGCCACGACCGGTTGGCGGCTTCAGCCTCCCCGCATCCCCTCGTTCCTCAGCGCCGCGCGGTGTGATTCGTGCGCCGGTCGTCACAAGAAGGTGAGATGGCGAGTTCTGGTTTGAGCCGCCGCGTGGGCATGGCTCGCCAGTCGAATCGGACGGGCTCGAGGCTCGAGGACGAAGGGAAACCGGCCGGCCCTGACAGGGCGGTGCGGCGCGCCGCAGCGGCGGGTTCAGGCGAGGTCGGCGGCGAGCTCGCGGCGGGTTTCCTCGGAGAGCACCGCCTGCGCGCGCAGCTTGGGGTGATCGACCACCACCCGCAGGACGGTGCCGCCGGCCGCGACCATCCGCGCCTGCTCGGGCGTCAGCGGCCACTTGACGTACTGCACCGAGGAGATGCGCGTTGGCGAGACCTGGGCGTGATCGAACCGCGCCGCCACCGGCGGCGTGTCCCCCACGTGCAGCCAGAGGTGGGCGTCGAGCCCGAGCAACTCCTGCAGGCGGACCGAGCGCGCCGCCTCCGTCTCGTACTCCAACGTCAGGGTGGCGGACAGCTCGCCGCACGCCGGCACGAACTGCAGCGCGGCGAGGGGGCAGTCGGTGCTCCAGACCTCGGCATCGGCCTCCCGCATGCCGGCGAACGCCTTTTCGCCGTTGGCCAGCGCCGACGCGAAGTTCTCCTTCCTTTTTCAGGTAGTCGAGGTGCCCGTGCGCGTGGCCGGTCTCGCCCTCCGCCGAGTCGCGGAACAGTCCGGCGACGTCGGATGCGCCGGCACAACCCGGCACCCAGGAACGCCTCGAGCGTCTTGTATACGGTGGACAGCGACAGCGAGGGGTGGCGCTCCTTGAGGTCGGCGAAGAGCCGTTCCGCGCTGGGATGGGTCGAATTGGACTCCAGGTACGCCAGGAGCGCGAGACGAGGCGCCGTCACCTTGAGGCCGGCCGCGCCCGCTTCGCGCGCTCACCGCCGGCGCCCTTCAAGAACGCAACAACGCAACCCTGACCCCGGAGGGCGTCAGTTGGATGCCGGGACCTTGACCGCGTCGCCGCCGGGGAGCTTGAACTGCTCCGGGCGGGACTTGACGACCTCGCGCAGCCACGGCTCGGGATAGCCGAGTTCCTGCGGCTCGCCCGATTTGTTCTGCACGTAGCCGTCGTTGTACTTGGTGAACAGGGCCTCGGCCAGCTCCCGCCAGCGCCTGGCCACCTGCTCCCCCGCCGACACCGAGTAGTCGGTGAGGAACCGCCGCGTCCGGTCAGGGTCGCTTTGCAGCATCGTCCGGGCGGTTGCCTCGAGCGCGGGCTGCAGCGCGAAGAAGTTCCCCTCGAGCTCCTGCTGGACCTTGACGATGTCCTTGACCATGTACGAGAACTTCAGCTGCGCATAGTTCGCCACCAGGTTGAACACCCACCACGGCGAGTCCCATGAGAACTTCTGCAGGCTGCCGCGGCCATAGGCGGCCGGCACCGCCGTGATGCCGGCGTAGAGCGGGAAATAGCAGCTCGTGTACGTGTCGTCGAGGCCGTACCATAAGACCCCCCCGATCTCGTCGGGAAGGAACGACCGGCAGTCGGCCACGAACGAGCAACCGGTCTGCTGCGTGGAGATCGGCCGCTCCCACGAGTACGCCTTTCCGTCGACCTGGAACGTGATGGGCCGCGCCCGCAACGGCGAGCCGAACGGACCGGCGTCCACGCCCTTCGTCATGTCGAGAGGCGTCCCTTCGTAGTGGTCGCGCATGAGGGCCATCACGTCCCGCACCGAGAGCTTGCGGTCGGGCTTGATCCAGAGCGGGTAGGGCTTCGCGCCGGGCATGCCGCGGCTGTAGTCCACGGACAAATTGAGCGACGGCGCCGCCCGCCGGAAGATCGACCACACGCGCGTCTCGGTGTAGCGGAGCTCCTTGGCCGTGGCCGGGCAGTAGACGTCGCAGAAGCGGAACGGACCGTCGCTCTTCGGGTTGTAGTACCCCTTGCGCACGGCGAACTCGATGACGTTCGGCGAGTAGACGCAGTTCTCGGGGTCCGCGAGGGGGAACGTCCCGATGCGGGACTTGTTGGCGTGTGCGGCGATGAGCCCGTCCGGCACTCTCTCGGCCACCCAGACCGCACCCTTGACCCCCTCGCCCTCCCCGATCATCTCGAGGATCCAGGCCTCGTTCGGGTCGGCGATCGAGAACGACTCGCCGGTCGAGGCGTAGCCGTACTCGGCCACCAGGTCGGTCATCACCTTGATCGCCTCGCGCGCCGTCCGCGCCCGCTGCAACGCGAGCTGCATCAGCGCCCAATAGTGGATGCCGCCCTGCTTGTTCTGCAGCTCGAGGCGGCCGTCGAACGTCGTCTCCCCGATCGCCAGCTGGTGCTCGTTCATGATGCCGACCACGGCGTACGTGTGGGGCGGCTGGGGGATGCGCAGGCGCACCGAGCCGTCGCGGGCGCGCACCTCGAACGCCTCGCCCGGGGCGTGGTCGGCCGCCGGGACGTAGCGCAGCGTCGGGTAGAACTCGCCGTCCACGGAGTACGAGATGATCACCGACCCGTCGGACGAAGCGCCCTTGGTCACGAGGATGTTCGTGCACCCGAGGACCGGCCTGACGGAGACAACGAGCACAACCAGAGCAACGATCAGGAACGCCTTGCGCATGCGGATCTCCCCTTCAACTCGTCGCCGCTTCGAACCCTCGGAGCATCATGACGGCGCCGCTAACCGGCAGGCACGACCCGGCGGCGAGGGCGGCAGTGCGAACACTAAGCGTGTCGCCCGCGGATGTCCATGTCCCGCCGAGGCACGCCGCGATCGGGTATCGTGACGGCGAGGAGACCGGCATGACCTTCCTGTACCTCAACTCGGACCGGATCGGGCAGGGCGACGCGGAACTCGGCCGCACCTTGCTGTTGCTCTTCCTCCAGAAGCTCGTGGCTTCCGAGGTGAGGGTCGACTTCGTGGCCTGTCTCAACGGGGCGGCGCTCCTGACCACGGAGGACGGGCCGGCGCTCGACTCGCTGCGCGCGCTCGAGGCGCGCGGCGCCACCGTCACCACCTGCGGCACGTGCCTCGATCGCCTGCAGCGCAGGGACGCCCTCCGGCTCGGAGCGGTGGGCGGCATGCAGCAGACCGTCGAACTCTTCGCCGCAGCCGAGCGCATCATCGCGCCCTGCTGACGGACCCCGGCCGACGCCCGACCGGACGGACGAGCCGTCCGCCGACCTCACGCCGGTCTTCGAATCGGCGGACGGGAGCCTCCGCTCCATCCCTTGCGAACGCTGGAAGGAGTACGGCGGAGGGTCGCGCGCGCCCTGTTCAGTCCGCTTTCCTGATCCTTCCGCCGTGGTCCCCGATCAGCATCCAGCGGTCGCCTTCCTTCATGAGGATGTCGGTCCAGCGCCCCTTGATCTCCTCGGTCTTGCCCTCGGCGTTCTTCACCAGCTGCATGTAGTAGTAATCGGCAAACGCGAAGTTGCCGTGCACCTGGATCGCCACCGGCTTGATGTCGTAGACGAGGGTCTTCGACATCTGGTACTCCTGGGTGATGAACTTCTTCACGGTGGCCTTGTCGCCCGGGACGGGGCTGTCGTACGACCAGCCGACGTAGCTTGGGTCGAAGTAGGCCATGAACCCTTCGACGTCGGCCTTGGCGTCGAGTGCCCAGTAGGCCTTCACGCTCTTCCAGACGTCCTTCTGAGCGGCGGACCACTCCTGCGCGTGGGCCGGCGCCGCGGCCGCCACCGCCAGACACACCAGGGACACGACTCCAACGAAATGCAACGTGCGCTTCATGGCGATTTCCCCCTTGTCAGCGAGAATGGCCCGCCCTCCCCGTGAAATTCCCGGCGCGGCCTGGCGCGCCGCCGGACTCCTGCCCGGCGGAGGTTGACGGGCACGACTGGGACGCCATACCGTACGCGTACGTGGAGGATCCCCCATGAAACGCGCGTCCCTGGTGTGCGTGGCACTCTTCTCTCTGGTCCCGCTCCTCGCTCTGGCGCAGGCCCCGCGCGGTTACTACCGGTTCCCCGCCATCCACGGCGACACGGTGGTCTTCACCGCCGAGGGCGACCTCTGGAAGGTCGGCACCGCCGGGGGCGTCGCCCAGCGCCTCACCACCCACGCCGGGCAGGAGACCCACGCCGCGATCTCCCCGGACGGCTCGTCGGTCGCGTTCTCGGCCGAGTACGAGGGCCCCACCGAGGTCTACCTCATGCCCCTGGCGGGCGGCCTCCCCACCCGGCTCACCTATGAGGGCGGGCACGCCGCGGTGGTCGGTTGGACGCCCGACGGCAAGGTGCTCTACGCCACCACGACGTTCTCCACGTTGCCGGAGGTCCAGCTCGCGGCTGTGGACCCGCGCACCGGCGCGCGCTCGCCGGTGCCGCTCAGCCAGGCTTCCGACGGCGCGTACGACCAGAGCGGGACGCTGTTCTTCACCCGTCTGCCGTTCCAGGGGAGCCACACCAAGCGCTACCGCGGCGGCATGGCACAGCAGATCTGGAAGCTCGAGGCGGGCGCCCGCGAAGCGCTCCCCCTGACCGCCGACTACCCCGGTACGAGCAAGACCCCGATGGTCTGGCGTGGACGCGTGTACTTCGCCAGCGACCGCGACGGCACGATGAACCTGTGGTCGATGGACGAGAACGGGGCCGACCTGCGGCAGCTCACCCGCAACGAGGGGTGGGACGCCGCCTTTCCGTCGCTCTCCGACGGCCGCATCGTCTACCAGCTCGGCGCCGACCTTCACCTCTTCGACATCGCCGCGGGCAAGGACGCGGCGCTGGCGGTGACGCTCGCCTCCGACCTCGACCAGCTCCGCGAGAAGTGGCTCGCAAAACCGATCGACTACCTCACGACGGCAGGCATCTCCCCCGACGGAGACCGGATCGCGCTGACCGCCCGCGGCCAGGTGTTCGTGGCGCCGGCGAAACAGGGACGGTTCGTGGAAGCGGCGAGGGCGCCGGGCGTGCGCTACCGCCACGCCCGCTTCATGCCCGACGGGAAGTCGCTCATCGCCCTCTCCGACGAGTCGGGCGAGGTCGAGTGGTGGCGTCTGCCGGCCAACGGCGTCGGCAAACCCGAGAGACTCACCCATGACGGCACGGTGTTGCGCTTCGACGGCGTCCCTTCCCCCGACGGCACGATGATCGCGTACGACGACAAGGACCTCGTCCTGTCGATCTACAGCATCCCGGAGAAGCGCACGCTCAAGGTGGCGACCTCGCCGCGGGGCGGCTTCGGCGGCACAGCATGGTCGCCGGACAGCCGCTGGCTCGCGTTCGCGGCCCCGGCGCCCAACACGTTCAGCCGGATCGCGCTCTACCACGTGGACGACGGCTCGACCGTGCCCCTCACCGACGACCGTACGAACAGCGACTACCCCGCCTGGAGCCCGGACGGGAAGTGGATCTACTTCCTCTCCGACCGCAACCTGCAGTCGGTGGTGGCGGGCCCGTGGGGCGCGTACCAGCCGGAACCGTTCTTCGCGAGCCCCACCAGGCTCTACGCCGTGGCGCTCGCCGCCGGCGAGCGCTTCCCGTTCCAGGCCGACGACGAGCTGCACCCGGAGAAGAGTGACGAGGGCAAGAAGGCCGACGAGCGGAAGGCCGGCGCCGCGGAGCCGGCGACGAAGCCGGAAGGCCGGACGCCTGCGGCGGAGAAGCCAAAGGTGTCGGTCGTGGTCGATGCCAAGGGCCTGCAGGAACGCCTGTTCGAGGTCCCGGCGCCGCCGGGCGACTACGGCTCGCTCTCCACCAACGGCCAACGCCTCTTCTGGCTCTCCCACACGGCGTCCCAGCCGCGCAAGGCCACGCTCGAGGCCCTCGACGTCAGCAACAAGGAGCCGAAGCCCAAGACCATCGCCGCCGACGTGAAGGAGTTCGAACTCTCGCGCGACGGGAAGAAGCTGATGGTCCGCAAGGGCGACGACATCGCGGTGCTCGATGCCTCGGCAGGCGAGAAGGCCGATTTCGCGGAGAAGAAGATCGATCTCTCCCCGTGGAAGCTCGTCATCGACCCGCGCGAGGAGTGGCATCAGATGTTCGTCGAGGCGTGGCGCCTCGAGCGCGACTACTTCTACGACCGCCACATGAACGGCGTGGACTGGCCCGCGGTGTTGAAGAAGTACCTGCCCCTGGTCGGGAGGGTCACCGACCGGGCCGAACTCTCCGATCTCCTCGGCCAGATGGTGAGCGAGCTCTCGGCGCTCCACATCTTCGTCTACGGCGGCGACGTGCGCGAGGGCCGAGAGCGGGTCGAGCCGGCCTCCCTGGGCGCCGAGCTGACGCGGGACGAGGCTGCGGGCGGGTACCGCGTGACTCACGTCTACCGCGCCGACCCGGACTACCCGGACGCGCTCTCGCCGCTGGCGCGGCCGGACGTGGACGTGCGCGACGGCGACGTCATCGAGGCGATCAACGGCGTCGCCACGCTGTCGGTGGCCCATCCCTCGATCCTGTTGCGCGACCAGGTCGGACGGCAGGTCCTCCTGCACGTGGCGCGCCCGTCCGGCGCCGCTCGCGATGTCATCGTCACCCCCATCTCCCCTGGCCGGGAGGCCGACCTCCGCTACTCCGAATGGGAGCTGACGCGCCGGCAGCGGGTCGAGGAGCTGGGCGAAGGGCAGATCGGCTACGTCCACCTGCGGGCGATGGGCGCCCGGAACTACACCGAGTGGGCGCAGGGCTTCTACCCCGTGTACGACCGCGCCGGAGTACGCGTTCCGCGGCCACGTCGTCGTCCTGACGGACCAGCGCACCGCGTCCGACGGCGAGGCGTTCGCCGAGGGGTTCCGCAGGCTCGGCCTCGGCACGATCATCGGCATGCGCACCTGGGGCGGGGAGATCTGGCTGTCGAGCAGCAATTTCCTGGTCGACAAAGGGATCGCCACCGCCGCGGAGACCGGCGTCTACGGCCCTGAGGGGGAGTGGCTCATCGAGGGGCGCGGCGTGCAGCCCGACATCGTCGTGGACGACCTCCCCGCCGCGACGTTCCGCGGCGGCGACGCCCAGCTCGACGCCGCGGTCCGCTACCTCCAGGGGCAGATCCGCGACCACCCGGCGCCGGTGCCACCGCCGCCGGCGTACCCCGACAAGGCGTGGAAACCGGGCCGCCCGTAAGCGGAACACGCACGCGGGGCTGGCCGCTCGAGGTGAGGGTGACACGTACCGGTCGGAAGGTCCGCCGAACCGCGGCCTGGCGTGACATCAGGTGCCGGCCGTCCCCTGCCGCGCACCGAGGACCTCCTTCACCGAGTACACGAGGGCCGGCAACACCACGATCACCAGGAACAGCGCCATGAGGACGAACCCCGAATCCAGCGGCAGGAGGCGGTCCCAGCCCGCGAGAGAGGAAACCCCCGCCAGGACGAAGAGAAGACCGCCAAAGAAGAGGGTCCGGCCGCCGGTCTGCGAACCGACCCGGCGAATCTCCTCTTCCGTAAGCCTGTGCACCCACCGGAGCGAGGCTCCGAACAGGGCGCTCACGGCGGCCAGCGTGGCCATGGTTCCCAGGCCAAAGAAGAGGCCGGGCAGAGAACCCAGCCACGGGCTGCCCATGACCGGCGCAGCGGTGGTGTTCACGAAGATGGAGAAGGGGCCAAAACCGAAGCCGGCGATGAAGCCGTGGACGAGGGTCCAACGCAGGGGGAACTCCTGCGAGCCCTTGGAGCCGGCGTCGTGGCGCCGGGAAAAGATGCGACCGGTGGCCTCCATCTGCCCCGCCGCCTCGTGGTGGTGGCCGAAGAGGTGGACGTGCGGATACCGGCTGCGGCGCAAGACTGCGGCGCCGGCCACCGCCATGACCGATCCCACCACCAGGTAGACGATCGCGTTCACCAGGGGCCGAAGCAGGATGGGGGCCAGCGCCAGGTAGGCGAGCTCCGAAACGATCATGCGCTGGAGCGTGAACGCCGCGGAGAAGTACAGGCCCGCGAGCATTCCCCGCCGTCCGCTGGCGCCCCCGATGGCGTAGCTGAAGGTGATCGGCCAGGTGTGCTCGTCCGGCAGGATGCCGTGCAGCAACCCGAAGAGGAACGAGTAGGTCAACGCCAGAAGCGGGGTCACCGGGACGCCTCCCCGTCATCGATCGAATGTTGCTCGTTCATCATGATCGATGATACCCGCGGCCAGAGTGCGGCGAGAGGGGTGGGGGGCGGATGCCGCGGGTCGGCGCCGGTCGCCACACACTGCGCGAGGGTTTCATGGAACCGGGCGGCATCACCGCCAAAGCGGCGCGCGTGCGCCTCTTCTCCTCACGTTCGGCAACTGTGGAGCGCCTGGTACCCTGGACCGCATGCGGCAAAGGTTCGCCGATCCGCGGACGCGCCACTACCTGATCGCCGCGACCATTCTGCTCGCGGGTCTGATCGGCGCGGTTGTGATTTATTGGAGGGCCGGGAGCGCGCCGGACACCCTGCTGGAGTTCTCGCCGGAGACCTCCAAGAAATACCTGCGGGATCTGGAGTTCTACGGCGGGACCGCCAACGTCCTCGCGGTCCAGTTCCAGACCTGGTTCGACGGGCTGTGGCATGGGCGGTCACTGGCGTATACGGTTGCCGTCATCTCGACTATCGCTTCCCTCGGGTACGTTTTCTTTGCCGTCGTCCTGCCGCCGTACCGCGATCCGGGCGGCCCGGAAGATCAGGGATAGGCGACTGGCGCACGACAGGCACGAGGACCGGCACCTGACACCCGAAGCCGGATACCAAAAACCGGTCAGGTCTTGTAGATCTGCTGCGCGCGCAGCTCCTTGACCCGGTCGCGGATCGCGGCCGCTTCTTCGAACTCCAGCCGCTTCGCCGCCGCCTTCATCTGCTTCTCCAGCTCCGTGATGGCTTTCGCAAGCGACGCCGGGTCGCCGACCTCCACCTCCCCCACCCGCGGCGGCAGCAGGCCGGCGTCGTGGTAGTCGAGGTTGGAGAGCTGCAGCAGCGGGCTCGCGATGTCCTTGATGATCGTCCTCGGCTCGATGCCGTGCTCACGGTTGTACGCCTCCTGCACCGCGCGCCGCCGGTTCGTCTCGGAGATCGCCTTCGCCAGCGAGTCGGTCATCCGGTCGGCGTAGAGGATCGCGGTGCCGTTGACGTTGCGCGCGGTGCGCCCGATCGTCTGCACCAACGACGTCGCGCTGCGTAGAAAACCTTCCTTGTCGGCATCGAGGATCGCCACCAGCGAGACCTCCGGGAGGTCGAGGCCTTCGCGCAGCAGGTTGATACCGATCAGCACATCGAACGCCCCGCGCCGCAGGTCGGCGAGGATCGCGGTGCGCTCGAGCACCTCGACCTCGCTGTGCAGGTAGCGCACCCGCACGCCGAGCTCGGCGAAGTACTGGGTGAGGTCCTCGGCCATGCGCTTGGTCAGCGTGGTGACGAGCACCCGCTCGCCCGCGGCGACGCGCTCGCGGATGCGCGCGAGCAGGTCGTCCACCTGGCCCTGGGCGGGCTTCACCACGATCTGCGGGTCGAGCAGGCCGGTCGGGCGGATGAGCTGTTCGACCACCTCGCCTTCGGAGTGCTCCAGCTCGTACGGCCCCGGCGTCGCGGAGACGAACAGCGCCTGGTGGATCCGTCCCTCGAACTCCGCGAACGTGAGCGGGCGGTTGTCGAGCGCCGACGGCAGCCGGAACCCGAACTCGACGAGCGTCTCCTTGCGCGAACGGTCGCCGTGGTACATGCCGCGCACCTGCGAGACCGAAACGTGCGACTCGTCCACGACGAGCAGCCAGTCCTCCGGGAAGTAGTCGAGCAGCGTCGGTGGCGGCTCACCGGCCTTGCGCCGCGTGAGGTGGCGCGAGTAGTTCTCGATGCCGTTGCAGTAGCCGAGCTCGGCGAGCATGTCGAGGTCGAACATCGTGCGCTGCGACAGGCGCTGCGCCTCGAGTAACTTGCCGGCGGCGGTCAGCTCCTTGGTGCGCTGGTCCAGCTCGGCGCGGATGTCGACGAGCGCCTCGTCGATCACCTTGCGGGTGACGACGTAGTGCGAGGATGGGTACACCGCCAGGCGGGCGTCCACCTCCTCGAGCACGGTGCCGCGCAGCGGGTCGATGCGGCGGATGCGCTCGACCGTGCGGTCGAAGAACTCGACGCGCACCGCGTGGTCGTCGTACGGCGGGTAGATCTCGAGCACGTCGCCGCGCACGCGGAACGCGCCCGGCACGAGGTCGAGCATGGTGCGCTCGTACTGCATCGCGACGAGCTGGCGCAGCACCGCGTCCATCCCCGGCTCGCTCCCCGGCTCGAGCAGCAAGAGCATGCCGTAGTAGGCCGACGGATCGCCGAGGCCGTAGATGCACGACACCGATGCAACGATGAGCACGTCGCGCCGCTCGAACAGCGCCCGCGTCGCCGACAGCCGCAGCCGGTCGATCTCCTCGTTGATCGAGGTCTCCTTCTCGATGTAGGTGTCTGACGAGGGGACGTACGCCTCGGGCTGGTAGTAGTCGTAGTAGGAGACGAAGTACTCGACCGCGTTCTCCGGGAAGAACCCCTTGAACTCCTGGTAGAGCTGCGCCGCCAGCGTCTTGTTGTGCGAGAGCACCAGTGTCGGGCGGTTCAACCGCTCGATCATCTTGGCGACGGTGAACGTCTTGCCGGAGCCGGTGACGCCGAGCAACGTCTGCGCCCACACCCCCTGCTCGAAACCCCGCACGAGCGCCTCGATCGCCGCCCCCTGATCGCCGGCCGGTTCGAACGGCGCCGCGAGCTTGAACCGGTTGCTCAATTCGGCAGCTCTCCCCCGCCCTCGGCGCACAGACCGCCGGCGAGCACCTCGATCCGGTCCAGCGCCTCCGGACTCACGCTCCCGGTCTTGACCGCCTGTGAGCACGCGCGCGCCAGCTCCCCGAGGCGGCGCTCGTCGGCGCGCCCGGCCTCCGCCTCGGCCACCACGCAGTCGAGCCGACGATGCAGCTCCTCACGCCGCGCCGGCGGCAGGTCGGCGGGCAGCGCCGCCTCAACCCGGGTGGTGATCCGCCGCAGCCCCCACGACAGCACGCGCCGGGCGGAGAACATACCCGCCAGGAGCGCCAGGAACAGGACCGCGACAAGGACGCCACCCCCGATCCCGGCCCACCGCCACCACCCCGGCGGCCGCGCCGCCCGGCCCGGGGACGTCTCCGGAAGTCGAAACTCCATCGCAACACGCTAGCACGTGCCGCGCCCAGCATCTACGGCGTGGTCCGTGGTCAGTGGTCCGTGGGTCGTGGGTCGTGGGTCGTGGGTCGTGGATCGTGGATCGTGGGTCGTGGGTCGAGCCGGCTGCGCCGGCCGCAGGCCGCGCAGCCTCGAGCGCCCCCCTCGAAGACGGACAGTTTACCGGCAGGCAGGGCCTCGCGACTTGCGGCGTGCAGCCGCGCCGCCGAGAGTGGGCCAGATGCTAGGAGGGCAAGGCGGTCGGACC
>NCBR01000081.1:0-5219 GCA_002279285.1 Acidobacteria bacterium 37-71-11 | reverse complement strand
GGAGGGCAAGGCGGTCGGACCGGAGTGTGGCCGGAGGCCACATGAGGATCCGAACCGCCGCAGCCCGACAACGCAGATGGTCCGCTATCGGCGGCGCCCGCCGGCGACGCCTTCCCGAGGTGCTTGACACGATGGGAGGGCGCCGTCAAGCTCCGCGGGATGGGCAAAGCTCTCCTCCGCTGGCTCCTGGTCGGCGTCTTCATCGGCCTCGGGATCGGGGCCGTGATCGGCCTCGTGCTGTCGCGGTTCGTGGACCTCCCGGCCGTCGAGGCGCTCACGACGTACCATCCGGCCGCGTCCACCCGCGTGCTGGCGCGCGACGGCTCGATCCTGGGCTCGTTCTCCGCCGAGCGGCGCATCCCGGTCGGCAGTCAGGAGATTCCGGCCGTCTTCCGCGACGCCGTGATCGCGGTCGAGGACGCGAACTTCTACCGCCACACCGGCGTCGACCCGCAGGGGATCGTCCGCGCCGCCCTGCGCAACCTCATCACGGGGCGCTGGTCGCAGGGGGCGTCGACACTCACGCAGCAGCTCACCCGTTCGCTCGGGATGCTCTCGCGGGAGAAGAAGCTCGCCCGCAAGATCAAGGAGATGCTGCTCGCGATCGAGATCGAGCAGCGCTTCTCCAAGGACCAGATCTTCACGATGTACGCCAACCAGGTGAACTTCGGCCACGGCAACTACGGCGTCGAGGCTGCGTCCCAGTTCTACTTCGGCAAGTCGGCGATGGAGCTCACGCTGCCCGAGGCCGCGCTGCTCGCCGGCCTCCCGCAACGACCCGGGGAGCTGTCGCCGATCGACTACCCGAAGCGCGCCCTCGAGCGCCGCAACCACGTGCTCGACCGCATGCTCGCCGAGAAGTACATCACCAAGGCGGCCTGGCAGGCGGCCCGCCAGGCGCCGCTCGGGGCGTCGGCGCACCACGACCGCAACGTGACGGCCGCCTACTTCGTCGAGGAGGTCCGGCGATCGATCGAGGCCCGTTTCGGCAGCAAGAAGATGCTCGAAGGCGGTCTCGAGGTCGAAACCACCCTCGACAGCAAGCTCCAGGCGCTGGCCGAGGAGTCGCTGCGCGAGGGGCTGGTCGGGGTGCAGGAGCGCCTGGGGTGGCCGGGCGCGCGCCGCAACGCCCTCGCCCTCGGGGTGCAGGACCCGAAGGAGTATCGCGACGAGAGCTGGCCGTTCATCCGCTGGCGCAAGGACGAGCTTGTCTATGCGGTGGCGACCGACGTGCAGGCGACGAGCGCCACGTTGCTGATCGCGGGCCGCACCGCGGTCCTGCCGGTTGCGGGCGCCGGCTGGACCGGCCGGACCAACCTGCTGCGGCTCCTCAGGCGGGGCGACATCCTGCTGGTGCGCCTCGGCGAGATCCCGGCCGACCGGACGCAGCCGCTCAAGGTGACCCTCGTCCCCGAGCCGAAGGTGGAAGGGGCGATGGTGGTGCTCGACAACCGCACCGGCGCGATCCTGGCGCTGGTCGGCGGTTTCGACTTCGGCCGCTCGCAGTTCGACCGCTCGATGCAGGCCAAGCGCCAGTGCGGGTCCGCGTTCAAGCCGTTCGTGTACCTGGCGGCGTGGGAGCACGGTCTCTCGCCGGCCGACATCATCTTCGACGGCCCCGCGCTGCTCCCCGACGACAAGGGCCTGAACACCTACGTGCCGCTCAACTACGAGCGCCGGTACGAGGGGCTGGTGACGTTCAGGTACGCGTTCGAGCACTCCCTCAACGCCTCGGCGGCGAAGATCCAGCAGCTCGTCACCGGCCAGGCCGTCATCGACGTCGCCCACCGCCTCGGCGTCAAGGAGCCGCTGGCGCCGTACTCCTCGCTCGCCCTCGGTACGTTCGAGCTGCCGCTGCTGGAGCTGACCTCCTCCTACAGCGGGATCGCGAACCGCGGCCAACTCGCGGCGCCGTACTTCATCGCCCGCGTCCGCGACGAGGAGGGCGCCGATCTCCTCACGACGAAGCCCATCGTGCGCCAGGCGGTGCGCGAGGACGTTGCCTACCTCATGACCCACGTGATGGAGGGCGTGATCCAGCGCGGGACTGGAGCGGCGGCCGCGTCCCTGCCCGGCCACCTCGCCGGCAAGACCGGCACGACCGATCGCTTCACCGACGCCTGGTTCATCGGCTTTTCGCCCCGCATCACCTGCGGCGTCTGGATCGGACGGGACCTGAAGGAGCCGATCGGAAACCACATGACCGGTGCGGTGGCGGCGCTGCCGACCTGGATGCAGTTCATGAAGGGCTACATGGACGGACAGAACGACGCCGTACGCCAGGAGGAGTTCCCGGTCCCCGCCGGGGTGACCCTCCTGCCGATCGACAAGAACACCGGCCTGCGCGCGATCCCGCTCTGCGACGACGCCGTGATCCTGGAATCGATCCCCTCCGGCCGCGAACCGGTCGAGTGCAGCGCAGCCGCGCACGCCCTCGTCGCGCTCCCGTGGCTGCAGCAGCTCGCCCACTACACCCCGCGGCCCGGCGAGCCGCCGACCACGCCCGAGGCGATCGCCGCAGCCAACCTCAAGCTGGCGGCGGAAACGCAGAGCGGCCGGCGCTAGCCCGCGGTCAAACCCTCTTGATGATGGTGTGGAGTTCCTCGAGGAACGGGCCGGGCTCCATGTAGCCCGGGATCCGGCCGACCTCAGTGCCGGCGGCGTCGAGGAAGATGATGGTCGGGAACCCGTCCACGTTGAAGCGCGCGGCCGCGTCGCGCCCGTCCTTTTCGGCGTTGAGCCGGACGCTCACCACGCCCTGCAGCGCCTTCTGCACGTTGCCGTCCGCGAAGGTCGTCTCGTCGAGGCGCCGGCACCATTTGCACCAGTCGGTGTAGAAGTCCACCATCACAAGCTTCTTCTCGCTGCCCGCGAGTGCCAGCGCAGAGGGTAGGTCGCGCTCCCACGCGACCGCCGAGGCGCCACCACCGGGCGCCGCCTGCGAACCACCCCCGCACCCCGTGGCACATACCCCCACCACGGCGGCCAGCAACACTCCACTCCAGATCAACCCTCGTGACATAGCCCCCCCACGGCCGTACTTTGCCACACTCCACACGCCGGTAACAAACCGGCCGGGTGGTCCATTCTCGCGGCGCGTTCAACCGCCGAGCGGCGGCAGCGAGTTGGCCGGCAGGTACCACACCCGTCCCACGGCCACCCCCAGCGACCGCGTGTCGCCACCCCCGGGCACGAACGTGGTGCTCGAAAGCTCGAGGCGGACCCGCCCGGCGCGCGCGAGCTCCGGCGGCACCGGCAGCGCGACCGTCACCGGTTCGGGCCCGACGGTCACCCTCGCCTGACCACTGCCCAGCCGGACCACGACCACGGCCGGCGTCGCGCTCGGCGCGAGCAGCTCGATCCCGACGAGTCCCGCACCGGCCGGAAACGAGAACGCGGCGTGCGCTCCGGTCCACGCTGCGGGCCGCGGCGGGTTGCCGAGTTGCTCCAAGGCGTAGGTCCCCTCGGCCTCGGCGCAAGCGCCGAGCAGCGAATCACGCTGGGGGAGGAAGGTGAGCAGCGGCACGGTGTGCGGCGGGGCTTGCAGCGACACGTCGAAGATGCGCAGCGCGAGCGCCCGGTTATCCCCCGACGACTCGGCCTGCGCCCCGAGGTCGAGTTCGACCCAGAGCAGGTTCGGGGAGTTCGCAGCGGGCGGCACCGGGATCGGGATGACCCGCGGTCCGGCGGAGACCCGCTCGCTCCAGGTACGGACGCCCGCCACCCGCGCCTCGGCTGGGACATCGTGCAGACTCGGGTGGACCTCGACGGCCAGCGCGAGGGTCCCAGGGCCGCTGACCCGGGGGGCCAGAAGCGCGGCGTGGGCGCCGCACCAGACGAACCGCCTGGTGCCGTCGAACTCGACCGGATGCCCTCCGCGGGCCACCAGCACGGGGTTCTTGACCAGGCGCACGTGCAGGAACCGCTCCTGCGAGAGACGCCACACCCTCGCCTGGCGGCAGTCGAACTCGATGACCCGCGACGCCGGGCACGGCAGGTCCTCGCCGGGCTGTTCCGCCAGCAGCCAGAGCGGGGCGCCCGCGATGCGGGGACCGGCGCGCTCCATTTCGGTCCAGCGGAGCGAGTCCACCGGCAGACGGCCGCTGATGGCGGCGAGGTTGCGGAACGAGAACAGCTGGTCCTCGTAGATCAGAACGCCCGGACCCTCACCGGCGGCGGCGGCGAGGGCCGCGACCACGGGTAGCCGGTGGCGGTGGATGTACCACACGGCGGGGAACCCCCAACCGACCGCGGCGGCGAGGCCGACGCCGGCCGCAGCGAGGCCGGCCGCCCGCGAGCGGCCGAGGCGGGCGGCCCCGGCCACCGCCGGGGTCGCGAGCAGCAGCCATACCAGCACCCAGTAGCGGGGGTAGTTGCGGTTGTCCATGAACTCCAGCAGGAACATTAGCGTGGCACCCGCCAGCGTACCCGCCCACCAGCGCCCTGCGAGCGCGCGCCTCCACCCCCACCACCCAACCGCCGCCAGGGCGAGGAAGAGGGCCGCGAACGCGGGGGTGCCGAGGCCGCGCACGAAACCGATGCTCTCGAGCGCCCACGACTCGGTGCCGAGGGTGGCGATGATCTCCCGCTCTCGAGCGCCCACGACTCGGTGCCGAGGGTGGCGATGATCTCCCCGGCGTGGACCTCGCTGACATCGAGGAGCATTCCCCACCCGCCGGCCGCGAGCACCGCCGGAACCATCACCACGGCGAGCACGGCGGCGCCCGCGGCCGCGCCCGCCGCGACGAGGCGCCCGTCCCGCCGCGCCCACCACGCCGCCAGCAGGACCGTAAGGACGAAGATCGGCGCGAGCGGCGGGCGCACCAGAGCCGCGCAGGTCATCGCGATCACGCCCGGGACGAAGCCCGCGCGGCCGCCGCGCAGCCAGAGCGCGAACGCGATCACCGCCAGTGCGGCCGAAGGCGTTTCCGAGAAGGCACGCCCGGCGTGGAACCACACGCCGGGGATAAACGCGGCCAGCGCCGCTCCGGCGAGCGCCACTCGCCGCCCGGCGACGCCCTCCCACAGCCCGACGAGCGCCCAGATCGCGACGACCGAAAGGAGAGCGCTCGCCACCTGGAGCGCGAGCAGGGGGTCGGCGATACCGAGCTTGCGAACCATCTTCCCGATCGCGATCCAGAGCGGGAAGCCGGGCGGCAGCGGCATGTGCCGGCTGGGGTCGAAGTCGAGGACGCCGCACGCCATCAGCGCCTCGTCCT
>NCBR01000263.1 GCA_002279285.1 Acidobacteria bacterium 37-71-11 | reverse complement strand
TCAGGGGCGAGCAGGCCGCCGAACAGAGGTTCGCGGCGACGATGGTCCAGGTGGAGCAATCCGAACGCGACCGCGCACCGGAGAACGTGCTCGCGTTGCTGCGCGCGATGCCCGCCGACCCCAGAACCCGGGCGCGCGTCGAGCAGGCCCGCGAGCGGTTGGCGAAGCAGCTTGAGCAACTCGACGCCGCGCCCCCGAGCGTGGCGCTCGCCCAGGGGCTCAAGCTCGAGTACAAGAAGGGCGCCCAGGCAACGATCGCGCTGCGCATCCGCGATGACCACCGCATCCGCGGCGCCCGGTTCTTCGCCCGGGTCGAGGGCGCGACTGAGTTCGTCGAGCTGCCGATGCGCCGCGGCGCCGGCGAGGACTGGTCGGTCGAAATCTCGCCGGAGTTCCACCACAACCATACGGTCGAGTTCTACGTGACGGCGTCCGACTACTCCGGCCACGCCGGCAACCTCGGCAGCTCAAAGGAGCCCCTCAAGCTGAAGCGGAAAAGGTGGAGCCTGTTCGGCCGTTAGGGGTGCGGCGTCACGCGGCGCCGAGGTGCTTGCGAGCGAGTGCGGCGATCTCCTCGGCGGTCTCGCGCGCAACGGCGTCCTCGGCGGCCTCGACCATGATCCGCAACAGCGGCTCGGTCCCCGAGTAGCGCACAAACACCCGGCCGTCGGCCGCAAGGCGGCGTTCGGCCGAGCGCACGGCAGCGGCGAGTTCCGGCACGTCTTCAACCGGGCGGCGGGCCGCCACGCGGACGTTGAGGAGCACCTGCGGGAAGCGTTCGAGGTCGGCCAGGTCCTCGAGCGTGGCGCCGTTCCGGTGGGCGACCGCAAGCAGGTGCGCCGCGGTGAGCAGCCCGTCGCCGGTGACGGCCAGATGGCCGCAGATCACGTGGCCGGACTGCTCGCCGCCCAACGCCGCGCCCTCGCGCTGCATCGTCTCCCAGACCTCGCGGTCGCCGACCGGGCAGCGCACGAGGGCGATCGTCTCCCGGCGCAGCGCGGCCTCGAGGCCGAGGTTGGACATCACCGTCGCCACGACCTTCGCCCCCGGCAAGCGCCCCGAGGCGGCCAGCGCCCGGCCCCACATCAGGAGCGCGTCGTCGCCGTCGAGCACCCGGCCGGTGGCCGTGACGAGGACCGCGCGGTCGGCGTCGCCGTCGAGCGCCACACCGGCGTCGGCGTGGCGGCGACGCACCTCCGCCGCGAGCAGTTCGGGGTAGAGCGCGCCGCAGCGGGCGTTGATGTTGTGGCCGTCGGGATCGGCGTGGATGAGGGCGACCTCGGCGCCGAGCGCGGCGAAGAAGCCGCGTGCGACCGGCGACGCCGCCCCGTTGGCCGCATCGACCACGATCCGCATCCCGGCGAGCGGCTGCGGCGGCAGCGACGCGGTGAGCAGCTCGAGGTAGCGCGCCCGCCAGCGTCCATCGGGGGCCGGCAGCGGCGCCGTCGGGGCGTCCTGGGCGAGCATCGTCAGCCGCTCTTCGAGGCGCCGCTCCTCCGCGACCGGCCACTTCGTGCCGGCACGGTTCACGAGCTTGACGCCGTTGTCGGCCGCCGGGTTGTGGGAGGCGGAAATCACCACGCCGGCGCCGAAGCCCCCGTGCTCACGCACCAGGTGGGAGACGGCGGGCGTTGGGAGCACGCCGGCCCAGCGCAGTGTGCCGCCGGCAGCCTGGAACGCCCCGCCGACCCACCCGGCGAGAGGTTCCGTCGAAGCCCGCGTATCCCCCGCCAGCAGCACGTCGAGCGGCAACTCCGCGTCGCGCAGGTGTCCCGCCAGCGCCGCGCCGAGGCGCGTCAGCGTGGGCCGGTCGAGGGGAGGCTCGAACGCCACCCCGCGCATGCCATCGGTGCCGAACAGCCGGCCGCTCACCGCCGCCTCGCGCTGCGGGCGTCGGCGCGGGCCGGCACGATCTCCGCGATCACCCGTACGGTCAGCGGCTCCACGATCCGCATCAGCGGCTGCGGCGACCGCACCGCCACGACGGCGTCCACGCTTGTCTCGGCGCCGTCCACGTTCACCGGGTCGGTCGAAACGGACTGCAACCGCTGCAGCAGCAGCCGCGGCCCGCTGACCATCGCGGTCGCCGGCTGGACGCGGACGGCTCTAACCGACATGCCCGGTGCGGGCTGGCCGGCAACCCGCGGCCTGACCGCGACCCGCCGGCGGCCGATCTTCTCCAGCCGCAGCGGCACCTGCGGCGGCGACACCGCCAGCACCTCGACCCCGGGCGGCACGATCACGTTGCGCGTCTCCACCGGGAACTCGTGCTCCCCTTCGGCAGCGCCGCGCAGGTCGATCACGACGCCGGTCTGGGCTTGGTCGAGCGTGCGCAGGCGGGAGAGCGGGCCGCGCACCCGCAACGACAGGAACCTCGGCACCTCCGAGGTGATCACGGTGTCCGCGGGTACGTTCACCAGCGTGAGGGGGGTGTCGAGCTGGCGTTCGGAGACGCGTTCCCTGCGGTCGAGGGCGTTCGCGTACCACACCATGCACGCCAGCACGATCGCGAGCAGCAGGGTGCCGGGGGAACGCGGCAGCAACCTCACGCCGGCCTCCCCGAGCGCCCGAGCAGCAGCAGCTCGAGCAGCAGGTCCCGCAACTCGCGCCGGTCGAGGTCGGCGTGCAGGCGGCCGCCCTCGGCCACCGTGAGCGCACCGCGCTCCTCGGAGACGACCACCGCGACGGCGTCGGTCTCCTCGGCGATTCCCAGCGCCGCGCGGTGCCGGGAGCCGTAAGTCGTGGACAGGTCGGGCCGTACGGAGAGCGGCAGGAAGCACCCGGCGGCCACGATCCGGCTCCCCTGCACGATGGCGGCCCCGTCGTGCAGCGGCGTGCCGGGGGTGAAGATGTTCACGAGGAGGTCGTACGACAACCGGGCGTCGATCGGGATTCCCGTCTCGACGAACGTGCGCAGCCCCTCGTCGCGCTCGACCACGATCAGGGCGCCGTAGCGGTGGGAGACCAGCGTCTCGCACGCCAGCACGATGTCGTTGATCAGGACCTGCCGGGGGGAGAGCACCGAGGTCCAGCGCAACAACGGCGTGCGCCCGATCGCCGCCAGGATGCGGCGGATCTCGTGCTGGAAAAGGACGATGATCACGAACGGGAGGTAGAACAGCATCTCGCGCAGCACCGCCGTGAGGGTGATGAGGTCGAGGTACTGGGCGGCCAGGTAGGCGCCCGTCAGGATGAAGATCCCCCAGAGCATCGAGACGGCCCGTGTGCCCTTGACCGCGGTCAGCAGCAGGTAGAAGAGGACCGCGACCAGCGTGATGTCCACGATGTCGCGCACCCCGACCTCAAGGCGCGTGACCTCGCGCAGCGCGGCGAACAGCGCGCTCAAGCCGCCCCCTCCACCGCCGCCAGCAGCGTGAGGAACTGCACGGTCTCGCGGACGTCGTGC
>NCBR01000080.1 GCA_002279285.1 Acidobacteria bacterium 37-71-11 | reverse complement strand
GGGAGCTGCCCGATCTGCGGAATGGCGCTCGAGCCCCGCACGGTCGCGCTCAACGAGGAGGAGAATCCAGAGCTCGTCGACATGCGCCGCCGGTTCTGGGTGAGCCTGACGCTGACCGTCCCGGTGCTCGCCATCGCCATGGCGGAGTTCGCCGGTATCCGCCTCGAGAGTGTGGCGCCGGCGCGCGTGTGGACCATGGTGCAGCTCGTGATCGCTGCACCCGTCGTGCTGTGGGGGGGGTGGCCGTTCTTCGTCCGCGGCTGGCGCTCAGTTGTGACATGGCAGCTCAACATGTTCACCCTCATCGCTCTGGGTGTAGCGGTCGCCTTCGTCTACAGCCTGATCGCCGCCCTGTTCCCCGCCATCTTTCCACCCTCCTTCCGCAACGTTCACGGTCAGGTCGCCGTTTACTTCGAGGCCGCCGCCGTCATCGTCACCCTGGTGCTGCTTGGCCAGATGCTCGAGCTCGGGGCGCGCAGCCAGACCAACGCCGCCATCAAGGCGTTGCTGGGACTGGCCCCCAAGACGGCGCGCCGGCTCAACGCCGACGGCAGCGAGGAGGACGTGCCCCTCGACCAGGTGCAGGTGGGCGACCGCCTGCGCGTCCGGCCCGGCGAAAAGGTCCCTGTGGACGGCGTGGTCGTCGACGGGACCAGCTCGGTTGACGAGGCCATGGTCACGGGCGAGCCGATCCCGGTGGAGAAGGCCAAGGGCGAACGGGTCATCGGCGCGACCATCAACGGTACCGGCTCCCTCGTGATCGAGGCAAAGCGTGTCGGAGCCGACACCCTGCTGTCCCAAATCGTCCGCATGGTCGCCGAGGCACAGCGCAGCCGGGCGCCGATCCAGAAGCTCGCCGACCAGGTGGCGGGCTACTTCGTCCCGGGGGTTGTGGGCACCGCCGCCGTCACCTTCGTGGTGTGGGCACTCTGGGGCCCGCAACCCGCGATGGCGTACGCGCTCATCAACGCGGTCGCGGTTCTCATCATCGCCTGCCCCTGCGCACTTGGGCTTGCCACGCCCATGTCGATCATGGTGGCGGCCGGAAAAGGGGCGACGGCCGGCGTTCTCTTCAAGAACGCGGAGGCGATTGAGGTGATGCGCAAGGTGGATACCCTCGTGGTCGACAAGACCGGCACGCTCACCGTGGGCAAGCCCACACTCGTCAGCGTCGTGCCCGCGACCGGCGCCGACGAGGGCGAGCTGCTCCGCCTTGCCGCGAGCCTCGAGCGGGGCAGCGAGCACCCGCTGGCCGCGGCAATCGTGACCGGCGCAGGAGAGCGTGGCATGACCCTGACCGACGCGACTGAATTTCAGTCGGTCACCGGCAAGGGCGTGGTGGGCAAGATCGACGGCAAGACAGTTGGCCTGGGGAACGCGGCACTGCTCGAGGGTCTTCGCGTTTCTCTCGACGGTCTTGCCGAGAAAGCCGAAGCATTGCGCGCCGACGGCCAGACCGTCATGTTCGTGGCGGTGGACGGAAAGGCCGCTGGACTCCTCGGCGTCGCCGACCCCATCAAGGAGACAACTCCGGCGGCAATCCAGCGTCTCCACGACGAGAAGATTCGAGTCGTCATGCTTACCGGTGATAGCCGTACGACCGCCGAAGCTGTGGCCCGCAAGCTCGCTATCGACGAGGTGGTGGCCGAGGTGCTTCCGGACCAGAAGGCCGAGGTGGTCAAGCGCTTTCAGAATCAAGGCCGAATAGTGGCCATGGCCGGCGACGGGATCAACGACGCGCCCGCCTTGGCGCAGGCCCATGTGGGTGTTGCGATGGGCACGGGCACCGACGTCGCGATGCAGAGCGCTGGGGTCACGCTCGTGAAGGGCGATCTCTCCGGCATCGTGCGCGCCCGCGTCCTGTCGCGCGCCACCATGCGCAACATCAAGCAGAACCTGTTCTTCGCCTTCGTCTACAACTCGCTGGGGGTGCCGGTCGCGGCAGGCGTGCTCTACCCGGTCTTCGGCCTTCTGCTCTCCCCGATGATCGCTGCGGCCGCGATGAGCTTCTCGTCGGTATCCGTCGTGGGCAATGCGCTACGCCTGCGTCGGGTGAGGCTCTAGCGAGGAGTCGTTTGGTTGAGGTCGGAACGCAACCGACAGGAATGGAAGGAATGCAAGCATGAGGAAAGACCAGAAACGATCACAGGAATGGCCCTCTCAGGACGACACGTCATCTCCGATTGTGCGCTGGCTCACGAATGCTCCGTGGCTCCTACTGGTTGCCGGGATGTTCCCCAGCGTGATCGTCGCCGTGACCGCGATCGCGACGCTCCCACCGCTTCCAGCCCGACCTGGCCGTGCACCAACGTGTGTCGCCGCGGCAACGCTCTCCTGCCGCGCGTCATGTCGCCTACCTTGGGTGGCGCAGACATGACAGAGCCAATTGTCGTCCCGGCGTCCGGTGGTCTCGAGCCTCCCGACGACCACTCGGCTGCGGTCAGCACCAACGGGCGAAGCGATCCGACTCCCGGACGGGTCGCGGGTTCACAGGGAGCGACGCAACCCCGGCATGATGGCCTACGGACGGTTCTGTACGGCGTTCTCGGTTTCGTCTTCGGGTTTGCCGTGCTCCACCCGGTCTCGATGATCATCTTTAGCTGGTTCGACCCGCGCCTTTCGGGCTCCATGACGAGCCCCTCTGAATCGATTCTGGCGCCGTTCTTTCACGCCTTTCAGCCAGGCATGGCACCGATGGGACTCGTCTTCGGCCTGTTCAGCGCCGGGATCGCGGTGATCGACGGCATCTATCGCCTCCGCCTGACCCAGCAGCGAGACCGCCTCGCAGCTCAGCTCCTCGTCAACCGTCGCTATCGCAACGAGCTGCTGCAACAGGCGAGCCTCCTTCGGCGGCAGAACGAGCGTCTGTCGGCGATGGAGGAAGCCAACCGCCGGCACACCCGCTTCATGGTTCACGATTTCAAGGGCCACTTGCAAACGATCCTCGGCTTCTCGGAGGTACTGCTCAGCAAGGTCAAGCCCGAGGACGATCCTTCCACGACCGATGCCCTGCGTCGCATCCGCCAGCAGGCCAACAAGATGTCCGGGGCCGTCATGGACCTCCTCGAGTTCTCGCGGCTGAGGGAGTCCCCACAGGTCCAGCTGCGGTTCGTCGAGGTCGAACCACTCGTTCGCGAATCCGCAGCCGACGGCTGCCTGCCGACCCATCTCGGGTCCGTTGAGGTCGGCCCCACTTCGGCGGGCTGCATTGGTGTGATGGCTGATCCTGACCTCCTGCGCCGCGTCCTCGTCAACCTCGCCGCAAACGCCCTCAAGCACAACCGGCCGGGGACCCGCGTCGTGCTCGATGCCGCAGCGACGCCACAGGGGGAGGTGGTCTTCTCGTGCACGGATGACGGGCTGGGAGTCCCGCCAGAGGTCGAGCGGCGCTTGTTCCGCGATTTTGCCAGGGGAGATCGCTCGGTCGATCATGAATCGACCGGACTTGGTCTCGCGTTCTGCAAGGCGGCGGTCGAGGCCCACGGCGGGCGCATCTGGTACGAGAGCCCCGGAAGCCAGGGCGCACGCTTCCTCTTCACCATTCCGTCCAAGCGAAAGGAGCTTACCGATGTCTAAAGAAGTGCAACCCACGGTTCTCGTTGTCGACGATGACCCTGACTTCGTCGCCTTCGTTGCGGCCACGCTGGAGGGCGGCGGGTTCAGGGTCCTGCGGGCGTACGACGGTGTGGAGGCGCTCGAAATTGCTCGCAGAACGCCACCCGACCTCGTAACTCTCGATCTCCAAATGCCCCGCAAGACCGGAGTGTTGTTCTATCGCCAGTTCAAGTCGGAACCGCGCCTGCGTTCGGTTCCGGTCGTGATCATCACCGGTCTCCGCCAGGCGAACTCCTACACGGCTCCGTTCGTCGATGCCTTCTTCGACTTCAACGATCCCGCCATACCCAAGCCGGACGCGTTCCTCGACAAGCCCTTCGACAAGGAGTCGTTGCTGTCGCTTGTGCGGGCGAAGCTCGCGGCGCCCGGGAAGCCGGAGCCAGGATCCGACGTGCAACCCGGACCGTAACACTTGCGGTGGTTGCCCGCGCCGGTTTGCACAGCGTATTTCGTGCCGCGTATGGCGACGAAGGGCGGCCCGCCCGATGCGATTGGGATCACCCCGTAGACGTGTCCGCCTCGGGCCCGGCCCGAAACGGTAGCTGAGCGATGGGAATTCAACAGGGGGGCAGGATAAAAGCCCACCACTGCCAGCCATGCCGTTCGGCGCAGCACCGCCAGCGGGCCGCTCCTCGTGCCCGGGGCAGGTTCCGCGGTGGTGGGGTGCGACAACAAGGACATGAGGGCGCAGGATTTAGGGGTACAGGATAGCTGAGCCAAGGCCATTCTCCGAACGCCGCTTCAACGCCGGCCAAGGCGGCGGCGCAACGCGGCAAGGCTGAGAACGAGCGTGCCGAGCAGCCCGGCGACAATCATCGTGGCACCAACCAGCTCACGCCATCCACCCAGGGAAACCATCTCCAGCATGGAGCCGCCCACGATGAGTGCCGCCAGAGCCATGGAATGGGTGAGCCGCTTGAGGTCGCCGCTAATGCGGTCGCCCAGGGCCTCCAGAGCCGGAGCCTGCACTTGGCCCAGATTGCCTTCGCCGATACGTCGGAGGATACGTCGCGTGTCGCCTGGGGCATCACTCGCCAAGCGCTCGAGTTCGCGCACAAGCCTGGTTGTCTTATCCTTGATCCGCGCCGGTGAGAAGTGCTGCTTGGTCAGGCGTGCGATCTCTTCGCGGAACGAATCCATGTAGTCAAGGTCCGGAGCGAGTTGACATATCAGCGCTTCCAGGATCACAAACGCACGCGTCAGAAGGAAGAACTCCCCGGGATTGTGTACCCCGTTCCGGCTCCCGGCACGCAGCAGCGACTCGAACGCGTCCCCGATCGAAACATCCGCCAGGTCGCCGCTGTGGATTTCATAGAGCGCTGCCCTTACATCCACCAACAGCGCCGCACGGTTGACGGACTCGCTCCCCGGTGCCATTTCGAGATAGGCCTCGGTGGCGGCCCGGGCATCGCATTTGACGACCGCTTCGAGCAGGAGCGCCAGCGATTCGCGCATCGGCTCGTCGAGCTCGCCCGTCATGCCGAAGTCGAGGAGGGAAAGCCGCCCGTCGGGCAGGACGAAGACGTTGCCGGGGTGCGGGTCGGCATGAAACAACCCCGCTTCGAAGATCGTCTGCAGCATCAGCCTTACCAAGGTGTTGATCGCCCGCGGCACCGCTTCCGGGTGCAGCTTGGCGTAGAGATCCACCCTTTCGCCCGGAGAAAACTCCAGCGTGAGCACGGCTCCGCTCGAATACTCCGCCACGACATCCTGAATCCAGAGGTCGGGGACATCTGCCAGCGCGGAGCGAAAGAGCACGATGGAACGCGCTTCGCGCCTGAAATCGGTCTCCCGATTCAGACTCTTGGCAAACTCACTCACCACCACCCGGAGATCGAGTGCGCGTAGGCGGGGGAAAAGCCTTTCTCCCAACGCGACCAGGCGAGTCAGTGCCGCAATGTCCGTCGCGATCATTTCTTTAAGGCAGGGTCGCTGCACCTTGACGGCTACGTGACGGCCCCCCGGCATTGTCGCCTCATGCACCTGCGCGATGGTGGCGGCAGCTAGCGGTGTTTCGCAAAACGATGAGAACAACCCCGCCAACGGGACTCCCAGTTCGGATTCGATCGTCCCGCGCACCTCGTCAAAGCCCATTGCCGGCAGCTGGTCGTGCAGCAGCTCCAACTCATCGATGTAGGCGTCCGGCAGCAGGTCGCGCCGCATCGCGAGGACTTGGCCGAATTTGATGAAGGTCAGCCCCAGCTCCTCGACGGTCTCCCGTACCTCTTTCGGCGCCGGCCAACGCCTCTTGCTGAGCAGGGCGCCCAGGAACTTGTGTCGCGCGAGCACTCCAAGGATTTGCCGCAGTCGCGGTCCCGTTTGCAGCTCCCTGCATTCGCGCAGGTCGATCACATCGGCCATGTACGCCTCTCACAAGTCATGGTTGGAATCCCCCTGGAAGCGCCATACACAATCGCAGCACTGTTCCGGTTAGCGGCCGTCCCGTGAGCGCCTCCTGGCAAAGACGCCGAAGGCCAGAATCACGACGACCACAATCAGAACAGGGAGTAGCCAATACTCCGCCCCGCCCATCCCAAACCATCCTTCTCCGCCGTGCATCATGACCGCCTCCCTCGCTTGGCGTCTTCCGCGGTAGGGGCCGCGTACCGCCCAGGCTCCTTATCGAACTTCGCCTTGCAGCCTGAGCAGCAGAACACCTGGATCGTCCCCGCATAGGAGCTGCTATACGGGGACTTGTCATCGACGGTCATGCCACAAACAGGATCCTTCGCCATTTCGAGTGCCTCCTTCCGACCTGCCCCAAGGGGCTTCAGGCGCCCTCTGGGGCCGTCCCGAACGGCGCGGGCTTCAATCGAGACTCCCCGCCGCCCTATTGCCTCTCCACATGAATCACCACATCACCACAACAAGCGCGTACAAGGTCCGATTGTCGGCCGCACTCCTGCCGTACCCGTCATAGTCCGCATGCCCCCCGTTGAACCGGTTATAGATAACGTACTGAAGCGACATCTTGGTCTTCTCCCACGGTCGATAATCTGCCTCGAGAACGTACCCGCTGCTGTCGGGGCTGCCCGTTCTGCTTCCGTCCAGCGGCGCAGCCGCATAGAGCAGCTGATCGGTCGTGCCGGTCGTTGAGAAATAGCCTATCGATCCGCCAATATCACCAACATGACTCCTGTAGTAATAGTTCAGGTTCATCCTGAGTGACCTCAAGGAGTTGGAACGGTTTGCCGCACCTCCGAGGAGAACGCTGGCCTTCCAATCCTGCTTCTCATGAATCCAGGTGGCGTGCGCCGTAATGATATGGTGGCCCGTCTTCGCCTTATGCTCCCCGCCCATTTGCATATGTATTTGGGGGTGTTCCGGTTCAATGGTCCCCATGAACTGGTACTGAGCGTCAAAGGCGACGTCCGTGAAGCGGTCTGTCAACCCGCTCCACTCCCCAGAGGGAAAGATGTCAGCTTGCATCCCGTACGTGCCGAACATAAAGAAGTGGTTCTTCCACCGGTGCTCCAATGCTAGCCGCCAGTAGGGCGCTGCTCCGTCAACGACTTCCTCAGTAGGCGTCCCTGCGGCCAATAGCTTGGAAATGCCACTCCTGGTCGTGCGGTACACGGTTCCTTCTAGATACACCAGGTTGTTCCAGAAGACATAGGCGCCGATGCCGCCAACCTGCTGGGCCAAGGCCCCGTCGAGTTTCGTAGCAGCGGTTGGAGTTGTGGCAACGGTTGAAGACGCAAAGGGAAACCCCCATGCCGGAGTGGAATTCCAGACATCCTGTACCGTCGGACTATTATTGAGAGTAAGGCCGTAGATCATGGTCTTGTTCCATAGGAGGGTGTTGTCCGCATAGCGGATATCCGTCATGTCGAGAAAACTATGGTTGCTGGCGCCATCGTAGGTGCCCTGAACAAAGGCGCCGACCTTGTCGTAAATGCGGCCGCCGAAGAATATGCTTACCTGCTGCGGCAGCGCGAGCCTATCGGTTGCCCTGTTGGCGGAGTCGAAAGGTGCAACCCCGGACGTCAACCCCTTTGCGCTTGTATGGGATGCCTGCAGCATACCCGCCAACGGCGGAGGGAACTCGTATGCCTTGGCGCTCTTGCTCATCACGTAGCCGCCGAGTTTGAACATCCGTCCGAACGGTGTCAACTCCGGGAATACGGTATGACACGCATTGCACGGCAGATTAGTCTGGCGCGCGAAACTGGGGACCGCCTGGACCGTGGTCGACACGGCGAGTTCCAATGAAGCGAGCACGGTGAGAAGAAGGAATACCTGTCTTCGCTGTCTGCCGATCATCTGTCGACCCTCCCTCATTTGTCGTGCTGAGGTGCCTTCTTGAAGGTATGAGAGATGTACCGCGTGATTGCGGTGATGTCATCGGACTTCAGATCAAAGGCCGGCATCATCTGCTTGCCGTGTGTGATCGTCTCGTAGATCTTCTTCGTCACATCACCCTTCCAAAACGCAGCGTCGGTGAAGTCAACCGGGTGCCCCAAGAGCGCTTCTGCCGCCGGGCCCTTCCCATCACCCCTGATGCCATGACAGAACTGGCACTTATTCGCGTAAAGCCTTCTCCCGGCATCGTACTTCTCCCCTCCGACGCTCGTCGCTAAAAGGGGTACTGCTCCCAGTACCAGGACCACCGCCGCGTAGCCAGAAACGTTCTTCATGTGGTGCTCCCCCTCTTGGAAGGCTCGTGCAGCTACACTTACAGCCTAATCCTCAATGTGCCTGAGGCTAGTTCGCGAATCCCCGATCAGGAAGAGTACTTACTACCCTGGAGCAAAAGCGCGCCTTTAGGTAGAAACTACCGCCCCGGCGAGCACCGTCAATCGTCGACCATCGCATCGTCGCCACTCCACTCGCTCGAGCATGACGTCGCGCCCGGGTTCTCGCCGGGCGAAGAGAAGAAGGCCACCACAGCCGCTACGACCTCCCCTTCGATGCGGGTTCGTCCCCGTGGAGGACACGAGCCGGAGTTGGCCATGACCCGTCGCATCATGCGCACGACGACCGGAGACAAGTACGAGGACCGTCACCGAGTCGCATGCGGCCGCGCCAACCAGCCTACGGGCCCGCCGCGTGCGGTCCTTCACGCATTCACACCCGCCCTCCCCGGGGTACCATCGGTTCAGGTGGCAAAGGACATTCGTATCCGCTCGTGCGTCAGGCTACCTTCGCTGCGACCCAAAGTGCCGCTCGTGAGGCTGCCCGATAGAAGGGGGGCTCCGTATGCTTCAGCGGGAATGAGCCGGGGTGGGCATGAGTTCTGGCTGCTGGTGGCATTTGGCGATCTTTGTTCCGGTTGCAGTCGGGATCGTTTGGTCGTTCGCCGCCCTGCGAGGGTCAGCGTCGGGCCAACGTGTAGTAAACTGCAGCGAATCACCCCGGAGATGGTTGAGGGTTTCCACCGGCTCCGTCTATTAGAGCCCCAACAGTTCGTTGAAGGCAAGGTCGAGGCAGGGAAATCAAGGTAGTTAGCCCGAGCTAATTGCGCGAACAGAGTATCGACCTCAGCGACAAGCGCGTCGAGCCACTGCAAGCGCGGGGCAAGATGGTCGTTTTTGTCGCGGGTGGCTGGAAGTTGAAAGGAGCCATGGCCTTGGCCGACATCGTCCGACCCGAGGCGAAGCAGGCCATCGACGTTCTCAAGGTGAAAGAGGTCCAATCTCGGGGCGTGTTGGTGGCCATGACCGGCGACGGCGTCAACGATGCCCCGGCATTGGCGCAGGCTGATTTGGGCATCGCCATCGGGGCGGGCTCGGATGTGGCGGTCGAAACCGCCGACGTGATCCTAGTGCGTAGCAATCCATTGGATGTCGTGGCCATTTGGTCGCAACGATCGTGTACCGCGGTTCGAGTGGTCCAGGGAGGTCCTATGAACACGCTCGCTAAGGTCGCATGGGGTGCCGGCGCGGTGGTCTTGGCAGGGGGGGGCGTTGGCCCCCCGGGCCCACACGCTGGCCAAGAACCCGGTCCCGCTGACGCCGGAGGTCCTGGAGCGGGCACGGGCCCACTTCGCGGACCACTGCGCGTCCTGTCATGGCAACGACGGCAGGGGAAACACCACCATCGGCCGGAACATGTACCCGAAGCCCCCGGACATGACGCTGAAGGACACGCAAAGCCTGCCCGATGGGCATCTCTTCTACATTATCAAGAACGGCGTGCGTCTCACCGGAATGCCGGCCTGGGGGCAGAACACGCCCGAGGACGACCGCGAGACGTGGGAGCTCGTCCACTTCATCCGTCACCTCCCGCACCTCACGGACAAAGAACTGGCGCAGATGGAAGAGCTCAACCCCAAGAGCCCGCAGGAGTGGGAACAAGAGGAGGCAGAGAAGAGGTTCTTGGCTGGGGGGAGCGCAAAGCCGCCCTCACCCAGAGGAAGGCTTAACCACTAGATTGGAAAAGGAGAGCGCCATGAAGAGGATCGCTGCAGGTCTGGTCTTTGTTGCCGCCCTTGCCGTCCCAGCTCTGTTGCTGGCGCACGAAGGGCACACCCATCATGTGGTGGGCACCGTCAACGCAATAAGCGCAACCAACATCGATGTGAAGGACTCGACCGGCAAGGTGGTGTCCTGTCAGCTCACCACCGACACCAAGTTCCGGCGCGAGGAGACGAACGTGACCGCAGCCGACGTCATGGTGGGCGAGCGCGTCGTGGTCGAAGCCGCCGAAACGGACGGCAAGATGGTCGCCAAGCTGGTCCTGCTTGGGAAGATGAGCATGTAGGAACCTTCCAAGTGAGTAACTCCCCCGCCCCAGATTGACGGCGTCCGATCGGCGCAGGTCGGCGGCCCCTTCTCCAGTTGACTTTGAAGAGATATAGTGTCAGTATCCATATGCGAGATGGTGTCGCGTTCTCTCCAACGCCGTAAGGGACAGATCTAAGGAAGATTGAGAGGTTCGTCATGAACAAATTGAAGTTCTTCGCACTCGCAGCGGCAACCGCGTTGCTGCCGCTCCTCGCTTCCGCCCAGGGCATGATGAGCGGCGGGGCCGGGACGCCCAACGGAACCGGCATGGTCACCGTCGCCAGCGACGGCTCGGTACTGGTGACGCAGATGGGGATGACCATGATGGGCAGCCCTGGCGGCGGCGGTAGCGCGTCGCTGCAGCGGGCGGTTGTCGACCTCGGGCCGGATGGCACGCAGCGCTGGCGGGCGACGTTCACGAGCGGCTGGCCGATGATGGCCGGCAGCAACGGTGACCTCGTGGTCGTGGTCGTGCTCAACAACGCCTGGATGTGGCGTTCGCTTTCCGGCATGGGGTGGTTCCCGTTCGGGACCACGCCGCCGAGCGGCACGCAGGCCGCGTCGCTCGTCGGGCTCGACCTGGCGACCGGCAGTCAGCGCTGGAGCACGACGCTTCCCGGCGACATGGGCTCGTACCCCCAGTTCTCTACTGACGGCTCGCGGATCTACACGTCGGTGACCGACTTCGGCCAGGCCGGCGCGATGGGCAGCGGCTCCATGATGCAGGGGAACACGGGCAGCTGGGCGACCCAGATGACCAACAAGATCGTCGCCCTCGACCGCGCCGGGAACATCCTCTGGACGACCGACCTGTCGAAGCTGGGGTCGGGCGGGATGATGGCGCCATGAACACGCCCCGAAAGTTCAAGCTCATGGCACTCGCCGCGGCAACGGCCGCGGTGTTCCTGTCCCTTCCGGTGGCGGCGGCCCCTGCCGGCCACCTCGAGGGCTACCTTCCGATGGCCGCGCACCTGCCCGGGAAGTTCGGCTCGTACTGGACCACCGACGTGTGGATCTACACCCAATCAGCCACTAAGCTGAACCTCTGGTACAACCAGAGCGGCAAAGACAATACCGGGGTGCAGAGCGTGGTTGTGCCTCTCACCCAGCCGGTGACGTACCTGCCCGACATCGTCGGCACGACGTTCAACGCCGCCGGAACCAAGGGTTCGGTGCACTACCTCGCGGATGGGATGGTCGAGGTCGTCAGCAAGACGTCGACCCCCGGCCCTGCCGGCGGGACCTATGGCGTGGTCGCGGACGGGGTGCCGGTCGCGATGGCCTCGACACCGGGCGCCGGCCCCGACGGCTCGCTCCGGATGCTGGCCAACCAGACCCCCGGCTTCCGCCTCAACCTCGGCCTCATGAACGTGACCGGCAACCCGGCGACGGTGACCGTCGAGATCCTCACTGCCGACGGCCTGCCCGCGCCGGGGACCTCTTCGTTCTCGGTGACGCTGCAACCGTACGACATGCAGGAGAGCGACGACATCCTCGCCGGACTCCCAGCCGGGTCGCGCCAGGGTCTGATCGTCAGCGCCAGCGTCAGCGCCGGCGACGGTGCAATCCTGGCCTATCTCACGGATGTGGACAACACGACCAACTCGGGCGCATACCAGGAAGGGTTCCGGTTCGGCTACTGAAGCCAACGGCCGCCCGCGGCGGTCAGATTGCCGCGGGCGGCACCCTATGACGATGGAAACGGAGAATTCGACATGCGAAAGAACCTCGTTGCACTGTTGGCCGGCGTCGTTTTGCTGGTGGGAGCGGTCGTTGTCCTCGCGGCCACTCCACCGGCATTCAAGCCGCAGACCACCTGCCCCGTGACCGGGAAGGCCATCGACCCCAAGACCAGCCCGCACGTGGACTGGCAGGGACAGCGCATCTACTTCGCCGATGCGGCAGCCGCCGACACCTTCCGCAAGGACCCGGAGAAGGTGTTCACCACGATCGCCGCCGAAGGCGTGACGCTCCAGAACATCCAGACCACATGCCCCGTGAGCGGCGACAAGCTCGAAGGGGGCGACATGGGAAAGCCCGTGACGATGGCCTACAAGGGCCGCACGATCGAGTTCTGCTGCCCAATGTGCCCGCCGAAGTTCAAGGCGGACCCGGCCAAGTACCTTGCCAAGCTCCCGGGCGAGCAGAACGCCAAAAAGTAAACCACACTCATCCGCCGCGAAGGATTTGAGGTCATCCTAGCCGCGCCGCCGGAGCACGGGCAACAGGCGCGCCTCGATTTCATCCCGTATGGCACGGAAGGCTGCCAGGCGCTCGTCCCCGCTGCCCTGGACGAGCGCAGGGTCCGGAAACGAGACGTGGATCTGCTCGACGGGCCGCGGAAAGACGGGACAGGTCTCGCGCGCCGAGTCGCAGACCGTGACGACGAGGTCCCAGGGCTCGGCCAGGTACCGCTCGACGTGGGTCGGGTGTGCACTGGAAATGTCGATCCCGACCTCCCCCATCGCCCGCACGGCGAGCGGGTGAACCGCGGCGGCCGGCGACGTCCCGGCCGAGTACGCCTCCCAGCGCGAGCCGAGCACGTGCTTGACCCACCCCTCGGCCATCTGCGAGCGGCACGAGTTGCCGGTACACAGGATCAGGACCTTCCGCCTCGCCGTTGCCTCCGCCATCCCGTCCTCCCGCCGGCGCCGTCCGGCGCCCTTGACAACCCGGTCAAATGGTACGATATTTCGCGCGGAGACGAAATGGGATCGACGCCCCTCGACCATTTGACCCGACTGCACAAAGCGCTTGCCCACCCGGTGCGCGTGCGCATTCTCGCCATGCTGCGCGGCGGCGAGCTGTGCGTCTGCCAACTGAACGCCGTGATCGGGCTCGCCCCCTCGACGATCTCCGCCCACCTCACCGACCTCAAGGACGCCGGGCTCCTCGCCGAGCGCAAGGCCGGCCGCTGGGTGCACTACCGCCTCGAGCCCGAGGATTGGGCCGGGCCGGCGCTCGCCGCACTCTGGCCCGCGCTCGGCAAAGACCCGCAGGTTACGGAGGATGCGGCGCTCCTGGGCGGCCTCACCAGGTTGCCGGTCGAGGCGATCTGCCGACCCGACTTCGACGTCGCCGCGCTACGAAGGGCATGTTGCGGGGTGCCGTCGCCGCGCCGCAGGGCACGCGCATGAGCACCCGCGTCGCCGACAGGCTCTCCTTCCTCGACCGTTATCTGACGCTGTGGATCTTCACCGCCATGGCGGTCGGCGTCGGCCTCGGGTATTTCGTCCCCGGCGTGGTGGGGTTTTCGAACCGCTTTCAGGTCGGTACCACCAACATCCCGATCGCGATCGGTCTGATCCTCATGATGTACCCGCCGCTGGCCAAGGTCCGCTACGAGGAACTGGGCGACGTGTTCCGCAACTGGAAGGTGCTCGGCCTGTCGCTGCTGCAGAACTGGGTGATCGGGCCGATCCTGATGTTCTTCCTCGCCATCATCTTCCTGCGCGGCTACCCGGAGTACATGGTCGGGCTCATCATGATCGGCCTCGCCCGTTGCATCGCAATGGTCATCGTGTGGAACGAGCTGGCGAAGGGTGACAGCGAGTACGCCGCGGGCCTGGTGGCCCTCAACAGCGTGTTCCAGGTGCTGTTCTACTCGGTGTACGCCTGGGTGTTCATCACCGTGCTGCCACCGCTGTTCGGCCTTTCCGGCGCGATCGTCGCGGTGACGATCGGCCAGATCGCCAGGAGTGTTTTCGTCTACCTCGGCATCCCGTTTCTCGCCGGGATGCTGACGCGGCTGGTGCTCGTGAAGGCGAAGGGCAAGGAGTGGTACCACCGCGTCTTCATCCCGAAGATCTCACCGATCACTCTCGTCGCGCTGCTGTTCACGATCGTGGTGATGTTCTCGCTGAAGGGGCAATTGATCGTCCGCATCCCCCTCGACGTGCTCCGCATCGCGGTGCCGCTGCTGATCTACTTCGTCGTCATGTTCTTTCTCAGTTTCTGGATGGGGAAGGCCGCCGGCGCCGACTACAGCAAGACCGCGACGCTGTCGTTCACGGCGGCTTCGAACAACTTCGAGCTCGCCATCGCCGTTTCGGTGGCGGTCTTCGGCATCAACTCGGGCGCGGCGTTCGCAGCGGTCATCGGACCGCTGGTCGAGGTGCCGGCGCTCATCGGCCTCGTCAACGTTGCGCTGTACTTCCAGAAGCGCTATTTCGGCAGCGACCAGCCACCGGCGCGCAAGACGGCTGAAGCTCGCTCCTGAGGCTGACGCACACCATGGCTCACAAGGTTGCGACCGCCAAGGATCGGGAAACGACTCCGCCCGCCGCGGCGTCCTGCTGCGCGCGGCCGTCCCCCATCATCGCGCCGACGCGGGTGCCTCTCCCCGCCGCGCCGGCGGGCACCATCCCGCGGCCAGCCAGTCCAGTACCGTGGTCGCGGTGGGCCCTCGGCGCGATCGTCCTGATAGCGTGGGCGGCGCTGTACGCGTCCCTCGCCCCGATCGCGCGGGCGTTCACCTACGATCTGCTCCGCCTCACACCGGGCACGCCGCCTGCCTCGGCGGTCGAGTTCTTCGCGTTCGAGGCGCCGAAGGTGCTGCTGTTGCTCACCCTCATCGTCTTTGCCGTGGGCGTCGTGCGCTCGTTCTTCACGCCGGAGCGCACGCGGCAGATCCTCGCCGGCACGCACGAGTCGGTCGGCAACGTGCTCGCGGCCCTGCTCGGCGTCGTGACCCCGTTCTGCTCGTGCTCGGCGGTGCCTCTGTTCATAGGGTTTGTGACCACCGGCGTCCCGCTCGGGGTGACGTTCTCGTTCCTGGTCGCGGCGCCGATGATCAACGAGGTTGCGCTGGTGCTGCTGTTCGGCCTGTTCGGCTGGAAGGTGGCCGCCGTCTACCTGGGCACCGGTCTGGCGATCGCCATGACCTCCGGTTGGGTGATCGGGCGCCTCGGGATGGAGCGCCGGTGTACGAGATGAAGGCCGGCGCCGGCGGCGACGAGGGGGGTGCACTCGATTGGGCCGGCCGCGTTCGCTACGGCCTCGACGCGGTCCGCGAAATCGTGGGGAAGGTCTGGCCGTACGTCCTCGCCGGGATCGCGGTCGGCGCCGGCATCCATGGCTGGGTGCCCACTAACTTCATGGCGGCGTTCATGGGCAAGGGCGTGTGGTGGGGCGTGCCTGTTGCCGTGCTGATCGGCATCCCGATGTACTCCAACGCCGCCGGCATCATCCCGATCGTCGAGGCGCTGCTCGAGAAAGGGGCGGCCCTCGGCACGGTGCTCGCGTTCATGATGGCGGTCATCGGCCTCTCCTTCCCGGAGACGATCATCCTACGCAAAGTGTTGCGCCCTCGTCTGATTGCGACGTTCGTCGGCGTCGTTGGCGTGGGCATCCTGATTGTCGGCTTCCTCTTCAACGCCATGTTCTAGGAAAGGACGGAATCGATGAAGCTTGAAATCGCTCTCGCTGCAACCCCGCTGCTGCTGGCAGCGCCCATCCTGGCGGTGTCCCCTGCCCCGGCGCCGGCGCGGTCCGTGTCGCGACCGGCCGTGCGGGCACTCGCGCCGGCCGAGCTCGAGGCCGCTCTCAAGGCCGGGACGTGGCTGATCGTGGAGTTCGGCGGCGAGCACTGCATCCCGTGCATGCAGATGCAGCCCGTCCTGCAGGACCTCCAGGTCGCGCTCGGCGGCAAGGCCGTGGTGCACAACTTCTGGATCCAGCAGCACCCGGACGTGGCCCAGCGCTTCAAGATCATGGTGATGCCGACGCAGGTCGTGTTCAACCCCAAGGGCAATGAGGTGTTCCGCCACATGGGCTACTTCCCGCCCGCGGAGTTCCAGCAGGCCCTGCGGGAGAAAGGCCTGCTCTGATGCAGGAGCTTCTCGCGCGGCTGGCCGAGCGCGCCGCCGCGGCGCCGCCGCTGGTGACGCTGCTGCTCGTCTTCCTCGGCGGCGTCATCTCCTCGGCCAGCCCGTGCGTCCTCGCCGCCGTGCCGCTGGTCATCGCGACGGTCGGCGGCACCGCCACCTCCCGGTCCCGAGCGGTGCTGCTCTCGGTCTCGTTCGTCCTCGGGCTTGCGCT
>NCBR01000079.1 GCA_002279285.1 Acidobacteria bacterium 37-71-11 | reverse complement strand
TCGCACGCGCAGGCGGGTCGGAGGGCGGCGCTCGATGCGCCGCCCGAGCGACCACGGCCGCAGCCCGCGGGGCAAAACAAGACAGCCTCACGCAGTGAAGAGAGAGCTACCCCGCGGGAGCGACACCCGCGGGAGCGAGCGCTTGCGCCGGAAAGCGCGATCGCATAGGCTCGGGGCCTCTCGCGGCAATCCCGCGGGGCCTCGGAGGCAAATCATGGACACGGATGTCGCATCAAGCGCCGACTTCATTCGGCTCGAGGAGCAGTATGGCGCCCACAACTACCACCCGCTCGACGTGGTGATCGACCGCGCGCGTGGGGTGTGGGTGTGGGATGTCGAGGGGCGAAAGTACCTCGACTTCCTGGCCGCCTACTCGGCGGTCAACCAGGGGCACTGCCACCCCAGGATCGTGGCGGCGCTCAAGGAGCAGGCCGACCGCGTGACCCTGACCTCGCGCGCGTTCCGCAACGACCAGCTCGGGCCGCTGTGCGCCCAACTGTGCGAGCTCACGGGGTACGCGCGCTTCCTGCCGATGAACAGCGGCGCGGAGGCGGTCGAAACCGCGATCAAGGCGGCGCGGAAGTGGGCGCACACGGTCAAAGGGGTGCCGGAGGACGGGGGCGAGATCCTGGTCTTTGCGGGCAACTTCCACGGCCGCACGACTACGATCGTCGGGTTCTCGTCGGAGGAACAGTACCGCGAGGGGTTCGGGCCGTTCACGCCCGGGTTCCGGCTGCTCCCGTACGGCGATGCCGAGGCGGTCGAGCGGGCGATCACGCCCGAGACGGTCGCCGTCCTGGTCGAGCCGATCCAGGGCGAGGGCGGGATCATCAGTCCGCCCGCGGGCTTCCTGCGCCGGCTGCGCGAGCTGGCAACGGCGCACCGCTTCCTGCTCGCGGTCGACGAGATCCAGTCGGGCCTCGGCCGCACCGGCAAGCTCTTCTGCTTCGAGCACGAGGGCATCCGGCCCGACATCGTCGTGATCGGCAAGGCCCTGGGCGGCGGCTGCGTGCCGATCTCCGGGATCCTTGCCGACGACGAGGTCATGGGCGTATTCGCGCCCGGCGACCACGGCTCGACGTTCGGCGGCAACCCGCTCGCATGCGCGGTGGCGCGCACCGCGATCAAGGTTCTGATCGACGAAGGGATGGTCGAAAATTCGGCGCGCCTGGGAGCGTATTTCATCGAACGGTTGCGCTCGTTGAAGTCGAAGAAAATCAAGGAGATCCGCGGGAAAGGTCTGTGGATCGGCGTCGAACTCACAGCCGATGCGGGCAACGCACGCCGGTTCTGCGAGGAGATGCAGCACGAAGGCCTGCTGTGCAAGGAAACGCACGTCAACATCATCCGTTTCGCCCCGCCTCTGGTCATCACCCGTGCGGAGATCGACTGGGCGATGGAGAGGATCGCCAAAGTCCTGGGCTGACGTGCCTGTCGGCATGCCGACGTTGGCGGCAGTGGAGCCGAGGCCGGGGAACGCTGGCCGAGCGTCGGGCGGCGCCGGCCCTTTCGCCCGCCTGGACGTTCTCAGGTTCGCAAGGTGGTGTGGCGGTTCACCGCCAGCAGCGCAAACACCACGGTCGGCGTCCAGGCCGCCAGCGCTGGCGGGATGAGCGCCGCCTCCCCGAGCTGGGTGACGAGCACCGTCAGCCCGAAGTACGCCATGCCCAGGACGAGAGCCAGTGCGATGCCGCCGATCGCGCTGCGGCTGCGCCCCGGCCTGAAGGCGAACGGCATCGCAAGCCAGGCGAGGAGCACGAGGCTGAACGGGTAGGCGACTTTCTGATTGAGTTGCACGACCAGTCGATCGACGCGGTAGCCGGCCGCCCGCAGCGTGGCGATGTACCGCCTCAACTCGCTGAAGCTCATCTGTTCGGGCCGGCGGTACTCGCGGCCGAAATAGTTGGGCCGGACCGGAAGTGGCAGGTCGACCGGCCCCTTGTACGACACGAACTCCGGGGTCGCGTCGGCCATGAACGTCCGCGACCACGCCCCTTCGGCCACCCAGTGGCCGTTGACGAACGTGGCGCGCTTCGCCATGTAGCGGGTGCGCAGGTTGAACCGCTGGTCAAAAATGAACACCGAGGGCCGGATGAGGGTGTTGGTGTCCGGGTCGAACTCGAGGAAGTTCACCAGGGTGCGGCCGTCCGGGAGAAAAACGTAGGGGCGGTCGGTGGCACGGTACGAGCGGGCGACCTTGCGCCCCCTGATCACGTCCTCGAGTTGCTGCTTGGACCTCTCCGCCTTCTGTGTGACGTGGTCGTCGAGGAGGAACAGCCCGGCACCGCTCGCCGCGCCGAGGAGGAGCAGGGGGAGGGCGATGCGACTGAGCGAGATGCCGGCGGCCTTGAACGCGGTGGTCTCGTTGCGGCGCTCCAGCATCGTCGCGGTCGCCAGGAATGCGATGAGGAAGGCGATGGGGAGCGTATCGTGGAGGATCTGCGGGAGGGAGAACATGTAGTACGAGGCCACGGTGACGAGGGCCACCGCGTTCCTGCGGATGTCCTCGAGGTTGCCCGACAGATCGACCGCGACCCAGAGCGAGGACACCGCGACGAGGACCAGTACGAAGAAGCTCAGGCACTGGCGTAGCAGGTACCGGTCGATGATGCCGAGCGTCCCCGGGACGCGCGCGCGCATGCCGCCGGCCGCACGGTCGGCGGCGTCGTTCTTGCCGAACCAGAGCCGGCGAAACGCCGCCCAGAGCAGGCGGAATGGGGCACCGGCCAGCCTCGCGGCGGCCGCGATCAGACCGAACACGGTCGAGCCGCCTCCGCCCCCGGCGGCTCCGCGGGAAGCCCGGTGGAAGAGGACACCTGCGACCAAGAGGAGCACGAAGTTCGGCAACCACATGCCGAAGGCGACGGGGACCTTGCCGCCGGTCGCGAGGAGTTCGCCGTTGTTGAGCAGCACGTAATAGGCGACTACGAGCCCGACCGATGCCGTGAGCCCGAAACTCTTGCCGCCACGGCGGTTCCGGATCCCCAGCGGAAACCCCACCAGGGCGAACACGACCGCAGCCGCGGGAATCGCCACCCGCTTGTTGAGTTCGACGCTGGCCTCGCGGGCTTCCGTGGTGTCGCGGCCTTTGGCGGCCCGCACCCGTTTCAGCAGCTCGCTGGTGAGCGTCTCCCGGACCCCGAGTTGGGAGTGCTGGCCCGGAGCGGCCTGCGCCTGGCGCAAGCGGATGCGGAGCTCGTTGTTGTCGTTCTTGCGATACGAGTTGGGCTCGTCGGGGCGAAGCAGGTGGGTGGTGGTGTCTTGCAGGTTGAGCCACGCGCTGCCGTCGTGCGGGTCGATGACCAGGTCGCCGGAATCGGCGGTGACGAGGCTCTCCTGGGCGGGGTTCGTGGTATCGAACAGGAGGATGCCGTGCCAGCGTCCGGTGCCGCGGTCGATCTTGTCGACGTAGAGGAGCTGGCCGGGGAAGTCCTCGGCAAACACCCGCTGCTCGACCTCGGCGTTGGCGGCCGAGAACGCGATCTTCCGTGTCAGCCCCGAGAGCTGGGCGTTGGCGCCGGGCATGACCGCCAGGGTCAGCGCCGCATCGCCGGCGAAGACGAGCAAGGCCACGCCCACGAGCGGCCGCGCAACGCGCCGCAACGGCACGCCGCACGCCTGGATTGCGATCAACTCCGAGTCAGCCGCCCATCGGGCCGCCGTCATCAACACCGCGAACAGGGTTCCGATCGGCAGCGTCAGGGCCAGGATGTTCGGGACCCCGAGTAACAACAGGCGAGCGACGGTCCCGAACTCGACGCTGCGGGCGATCAACAGATCGGCGAGGACGAACAACGCCCGGATGAGCAACAGGAACGTACTGACGCCGGCGGCAAGCAGGAGTGTCGGCAGCATCTCCTTGACGAGAGCACGAGCAACGACGAAGCGGTGGGGGCGGCGCATTACGGGGAGGATGGTACGGGAGCCGGCCGCAAATGCCAATCCCAGGGAAGGACGCTCGCGAGACGCGCCGCTTTCAACAGGGGTTTCCACAGGGGGGTGCCGGTTCCACAAGGCAGCGTGCGGTTACAATGTCCGATAAGGAATATTATGTTAAATACACACCACGAAATCAGAGCGCTCAAGACCGCATCCATGCTGCCATGACATCCAGAGGTCTCGGTGGCTGCTCTCGCCTATCGCCGCGGCGTCGGGCCGCGGACGGACGCTGGGGCGTCGAAGCGTTCGTCGAGTTCCCCGGCCCGGATCTGTTGCAGGAAACTCTCCAGCGTGGCGATGACCTCGTCGCGGGAGACGCCCGGCTGCCGGATCGTGAGCGACAGCCGCACCGGCGAGCTGCCCGGCGCACGGAGGCGAATCTGCAGCGGCCGGAAGCGCTCGAGCCCGGCCGCGGCCTCGGCGCCCTCAGGCTCGAGCTCCTGCTCAGCCGGCGCAGGATCGGAAGCGGCCTGGGCCGCGGCGCGAGCGCTCTCGCGGTCGAGGTTGCCCTCCGCGATCTCCTGCACAAGCCGCTCCATCTCGTCGATGCTGCCGGCGCGCGCGACCAGAAGGAGGACCGACTTCGCCGTGATGTCGGCATGCCGACACAGGTCCTGGAGTGCAGGTGGAATGGCGAGCAGCTTCAGCGTCTCGGTCACCGTCGTGCGCGACTTCCCGATCGCAGTGGCGACCTGGTCGTGGGTATAGCCGTACTTATCGACGAGCGTGCGGTAACCCTCGGCTTCCTCGAACGGAGAGAGATCCCGGCGTTGCAGGTTCTCGACCAGGGCCAGTTCAAGGGCTTCCTGGTCGCTGACCGCCATCTCGACGCACGGGACCTCTTCGAGCCCCGCCTCGACGGCCGCGTGGAACCGCCGTTCCCCGGCGATGAGTTGGAAATTCGCACTCCCCTGGATCGGCCGAACCAGGAGCGGCTCGAGCACACCGCGCAGCCGGATCGAAGCCGCGAGTTCGGTGAGGTCGCCGAGGTTTGAGCGGGGCTGCTCACGATTGGTCTCGATCCGTTCCGTAGGGACCATCATGCCGATGAACGTGACGGACTGGTTCGACAGCTCCTCGACGAAATGCCGGTCGTGCCGCATCTTGCGGAAATCGGGCAAACCCTTGCGGCTAGACACGGGCCATGACCTCCTCGCAGAGCGCATAGTACTCCAGAGCGCCGCTGGACTGCGGGGCGTGCTCGAAGATCGACGTGCGGTACGCCGGGCTCTCCTCCAGGCGAACCGACTTGGTGACGGCGGTGCGGAAGACCTTGTCGCCGAACACCTGGGTGATGCGCTCGTGAATATCGCGGGCGAGCACGGTGCGGCGGTCGTGCAGGGTGATCACCACCCCGAGGAGCTGGAGATCGGGGTTGGCGCGCACCTTGATCTTCTCGACCGTCTCGAGCAGGTCGTCAGTGCCCTCGAGAGCGAAATACGACGACTGGATCGGGATGAGCAGGTGCGTCGCCGCGACCATCGCGTTGACCGTGATCAGTCCGAGCGTCGGAGGCGTATCGATAATGATGTACTCGTAATTCGGAACCACGGGCGTGAGACGGTCCTTCAGTCGGAAGTGCGCGTCCAACTCGCCGACCATCGCGTTTTCGAGCTTCGCGAGGGCGATCCTGGCGGGTGCGATGTCGAGCTTTTCGACGCTCGTCGCCAGGATCACGTCGGTCATGGGAACGCCGTCGACGAGCACGTCGTACATCGACCGTCCGAGCGCGCGTTGGTCGATGAACGACATCGTCGTGTTGCCCTGTGGGTCGAGGTCCACCAGAAGCGTGTGGACGCCCTTGAGCGCCAGCGCGGCGGCCAGGTTGATGGCCGTGGTCGTCTTGCCGACTCCACCCTTCTGGTTGGCAATCGTGATGATCATGGCTCCCCATCTGTCTCGAGCCGCTCGCCGGCGGTCAGCATGCGCCCGACCGTCGCGGCACCCGGGAACGCGTTCGTTCAGTCAACACGGGCACTCTATCGGGGCCGTCGAAACGCTGTCAACCTCCCAACGACGACACCGGCGCCGGCGCTGCTGCGGCCCGGTCGCCGGTAATGCGGTTGAACCCTCGCCCGGTCAGTCAATTACGGGGCTTCCAGCCGGACTCTGGCCCGCCCGGGTTCACATTTTGTACTTGCCGAGCTGTTCCGGGGTCAACGATTCGAGCCACTCCCGCAGGCGGGCCTCCTCGTCCTCCCCCTCGCGGAAATCGACGGCGTGGGCTTCGCGGAACACGGCCGCGGCGACGTGGATCGGCGCCTGACAGCGCAGAGCCAACGCGATCGCGTCCGATGGCCGCGCGTCGATCTCGCACAGATGTCCGTCGGCCGCCCGCACCAGGATGCGGGCGTGGAAGGTGCTTTCGACGAGCGAGTGCACCGTGATCCCCTCGACGCGCGCCCCGAGTGCAGCGATGACGCTGCGCAGCAGGTCGTGCGTCATCGGGCGCGGTGTCGCGACGCCTTCGAGTTGGAGCGCAATGGCGTTGGCCTCGAAGATCCCGATCCAGATCGGCAGGAAGAGGTTCTCGTCGGACTTCTTCAGGATCACGATCGGCGTATTCGAAACCGGATCGAGGATCAGCCCTCTGATCTCAACCTCGAGCTGGGCGGCAGGCGCTTCGGTGTTCTCGCTCACGTCATCAATCTCAGGCAGACGGGTGGCGGTGTCAAGCGGCGGGGAGCGCCGCGGGCCCAACCTCGCTGAGGAGCGAGTGCGCCGTCGCGCCGGTAATCACGACCTCCGCGACCTGGCCGCAGGCGATCCCCGACCATCCCTGGACGTTGACGACCCGGTTGTCGGGTCCCCTTCCCTGCCAAGCCTCCGAGCCGCGCTTCGCGGGGCCGTCGAGGAGGACTTCGACGGAGCGGCCTATCAGCCCCTGGTTGAGTTCGAGCTGCACCGGCGACTGCGCCTCGAACACCCTCTGGAGCCTCTCCCCCGCTTCGCTGCGGGAGACCTGCCCGGGGTAGTGGAGCGCCGGCGTGCGCGGGCGGGGCGAGTACGCAAACCCGTACAGCTGGCCGAAGCGGACGCTGCCGACGAGCGCAAGCGTTTCCAGGAAATCGGCCTCGGTTTCGCCCGGGAACCCGACGATGACGTCGGTGGAGAGCGTCACCTCCGGCATCGCTGATCTGATCCGGGCAACGAGGCCGAGGTACTCCTCGCGCGTGTACCCGCGATGCATGCGCTTGAGGACGGCATCCGAACCCGCCTGGACCGGCAGATGCAGGTAGGTCCCCAGGCCGGGAGTTCGGGCAAGTTTCTCTATCATGTTATCCGTAAAGAACTTAGGATGCGACGTGACGAACTGGATGCGCCACGCCGCCCCGGTTGCCCCGACCGCCTGGAGGAGGTCGCCGAAATCGGCGCCGCTTGCCGGGCAGCGGTAGGCGTTGACCGTCTGGCCGAGCAGCGTGATCTCCTTGCCGCCTGCTGCGGCGACCGCTTCCACCTCGCGCACGATCTCGGGGAGCGGGCGGCTGCTCTCGCGGCCCCTGGTGTAGGGGACCACGCAGAACGTGCAGTGCTGGTTGCACCCCTCGATCACCGTGACGTATTGGCGGGCGCCGCTGCCGCGGGCGATGAGGTGGGCCTCGTAGTCGCGCACCGGCCCGAAGCCGGTGACGCTCACCCGCCGCCCGGCCGCCACCGCGTCGAGCGCGGCGGGCAACTGTGCGATGCGCCCGGGGCCGAGGACGAAGCTGAGCGCGGGGCTGCGCGCCAGCAGTCGTGCGCCCTCCTGCTCCGCGACGCAGCCGCACAGGCCCACCGCCGCCGGTTTGCCCCCCGCCAGTCGGGCGAGGTGCAATTCGCCCAGCCGCGAGAGCACCTTCCCGACGGCCTTCTCGCGTACCGAGCAGGTGTTGAGAACGGCGACGTCGGCATCCTCCGCCCGCTCGACCCGGCTCAGGCCGTGCCGCTGCAGGAGCCCCTCCAGCCGCTGGCTGTCCAGCACGTTCATCTGGCAGCCCCATGTCTCGATGAAGTACGTTTCCACCGATGCAGGCCCGCGTCAGTTTGGCGGCGCCACCTTGTGCGGCGGCCGTGCGGCGTGGGTGGCGGCGGGCTTGGGCGGCGGGGCCGGCGCGACAGTCTGGTCCGCTCTCCGGTTGGCCGGCCTAGGCGCTTCGTCCAGGCCCCGGAACCAGCCCGGCAGCGCGCCGTCGCGGCGCGCTGCGTTGAGGACTTCGTTCGGTTCCTTGCGCGCGTTCTCGAGATCGGCCTTGGTCTTGGCGAGGTCGGTGAGGGACTTGTCCCAGGCGGGCTTGATCGTGGCATCGCGGTAGACCGGGTCGTCGTGGGCGTAAAACTCCTGTTCGAGACGGTTCGCCCGCGATTCGAGGTCCTTCACATCGGCCTCTAGGCGGCGCACGCGTTCTTCGGCGGCGCGATACCGTTGTTGCCAGATCGATTTCTTCCGCTGGTCGCCGCTCTCGCTCCCGCGGAAACCGCCGGCGGCGCCGCCCGTCGCCGCCTCGGTCATCGTCAGTTCCACCCCTTCCGAGAGCTGCTTGACCGCTTCGTTGTTGATGACCCTGGGCCGGTTGGCGGGCAGCTTCAACTTGATCCTTTTCGCCACGTCCGCCAGCGAGTCGCCGCGAGGCGGCGCCTCCTCGCCCGGTCTTGCCAGAAGGATGCCGATCGAGGGCGTGGCAACCGGCTTCGGCGTGGGTGTCGCCGCCGCCGCGGCCAGCACGAGCAGCGCAGTGATCATTCCGGCCTCCCGGACGGGCTATGGTTCACGGGTTCCCTCCCGGCCGTAGCGGTCGTCGAGGCGGACGACGTCGTCGAGTTCGGGCGTCGACACCTCCAGGACCCGCACGTCCGTGAGAGCGACGAGGCGATGGATGACGCCGGGCCTGATGCGCATGGCGTCGCCGGGCCGGAGCACCGTGATATCCAGTGCGCTCCCGGCCGGGCCGTTCCCCACGTGCAGTTCGCACGTCCCCTCGAGTACCCGCATGGTCTCGTCCTTCACCACATGATACTGCAGCGACAGGGCGTGGCCGCCGCGGACGGTGAGGATCTTGCCGGCGTAGCGTTCGGTCTCGGCGAAGACCTCCTCGTTGCCCCAGGGTTTCGGGACGAGGCGGCTCATGGCAGGATCCTCACTTTCAGGTGTGAGAGCAGTCCGGAGAGCTGCTCCAGCAGGTACTCCTCGATCTCCTTGGCGGTGGCGAGCGCGAGCGCCTTCTGCGCCATCTTTCGCGCTTCGCGGAACGAAAGCGCGCGGATGAGGCTGCGCGCCAGGGGCAGCGCCGGCGGGTGCATCGAGAACTCTTTCAGGCCGAGGCCGACGAGGACCGGCACCGCCAGGGGGTCCGCCGCCATCTCGCCGCACAGCGACACCGGAATGCCGGCACGCGCACCCACCGAGATCACCCGTTCGACCAGCCGCAACACCGCCGGATGGAACGGCCGGAACAGGTTCGCGACCTGCTCGTTTCCGCGGTCGACGGCCAGCGTGTACTGGGTGAGGTCGTTGGTCCCGATGGCGAAGAAGTCGACCTCGCGCGCGAGGTGTTCCGCGATCATGGCGGCGGCCGGCACCTCGATCATCGCCCCGAGGCGCACACGCTTCGGGATTGGGTGCCCCTCGGCGCGGAGCTCCTCGCGATACCGGGCGAGGAGCACGCGGACGGTCTTGACCTCCTCCACATGCCCGATCAACGGGACCATGATCCGCAAGGCGCCCGGGTACTGCGCCGCGGCCCGCAGCAGCGCCCGCAGCTGCGTCCGGAAGAACTCGGGCTTCTGCAGACACAATCGGACGCCGCGCAGGCCGAGGAC
>NCBR01000262.1 GCA_002279285.1 Acidobacteria bacterium 37-71-11 | reverse complement strand
ATGTTCGACCTCGCCAAGCTCCGCGCGCCGTACCACTACCTCGCCTACGCCGGCGCCGGCTACCTGCACCTGCGCCGCCGCGACCTGCGCGCCGCGCTCGAGGAGTTCGTGCAGGCCCGCCGTCTCAACCCCCTCGACCGCAAGCTCGCGGTGGAGGCGGCACGCATCGCGCTCGAGCTCGAGGACTACCCCGAGGCGCTGCGCCACGCCATCGACGCCCTGCTCGCGAGCCAGGGCCTCGGCGAAGGTGAGGTCTCGGCCGCCCGCCGCCGGGTCGACACCCTGGCTGCCCTTTGCCGCCTGTCCAACGACGAGCTGGCCGACCTGCACCGCCAGCGCGCCGCCGCCCTCCAGCGCGCCAGCGACCAGGTCGCCCTCACCCGCGCCCGACTGTTTTCGAGCCTGACCATGTCGGACGTCCACGGCCAGCGCGCCGCCGCTCCGCCGAAGCGCGAGGAGCTCCTGCGGGCGGCGATGGACCTGCGCCGCTTCCGGGTCTTCCGGCACTTCTCCGACGCCCACCTCGTGCAGCTCGCCCAGATCGGGCGGCGGGAGGCGTTCAGCCATGCCACCGCGCTGGTCCGCGAGGGGCAGGAGGACCGCGACATCTTCATCGTCATGGCCGGACGCCTGCAGGAAAGCCGCCGCACCCCGGTCGGAACGCAGATCCTGGCCCAGCCCGCCCTCGGCGAGTTCATCGGCGAGATCTCCTACATCGACGGCAAGCCACGCTACTCGACCGTGCTCGGCGCCGACGCCGGCACCGTGCTCCGCTTCCCGGCAGCCGAGCTCGACCAGCTCGTGCACGGGAACCGCGAAATCGGCGTCGCCCTGCTCTGGTCGTTCTGGCACTCGCTCGCCGCCAAGGTCCGGGGCGCCAACGGCGTCATGACCGATCTCATCACGCCAGGGGTCGGGCCTGGGCGCAACGCTCCCGGGCAGCCCGGCGAACGCGTCTTCCTCGACCAGGCGGCCAAGGTGGACGTGCTGCGCGAGCAGGGGCTCTCCGCGGCGGAGCTGCGCCTGCTCGCCACCTACTCGCAGGAGGAGCGCTTCCAGCCCAACGCCCTGATCTTCTCCGAGGGCGAGCACGGCGACAAGCTCTACATCGTGGTCGAAGGCCAGGTGCGGATCTCGCGCCGGCTGCAGGGCATGGGCGAGGAGGCGTTGACCATCCTCGGGCGCGGCGACGTCTTCGGCGAGATGGCCCTCATCGACGACCAGCCGCGCAGCGCCGACGCCCGCGCTCACAGCGGCGGCTGCACCGTCTTCACCATCGACAGCCACCGCCTCGACGAGGTGTTGGAGATGGATCCGGACGCCTCCCGCCAGTTCCTCACGCTGCTCTGCCAGATCCTGTGCCGGCGGATTCGCACGATGACGGACCGGCTCGTCGCCTGGCGGCTGATGGCGGGTCACGAGTAGTCCGCTCGACCGCCGCGGCGGCGGCCTTGAGGCGCCCGGGAAAACGTGATATCGTAAGCACCCACCGGCGTTTAGCCGGTGATTTGTTTTTCGCCGAGGTGCGGGACCGACCCGCCGCGGGACCGGGAAAGAGGCATGGCAATGGCGATCGAAACGCGCAACGAGATCAGGAACGTGGCGATCATCGCCCACGTCGACCACGGCAAGACGACGCTGGTGGATGCGATGCTCTGGCAGAGCGGGATCTTCCGCGACAACGAGTCGGTGCGGGAGCGGGTGATGGACTCGATCGACCTCGAGCGCGAGAAGGGCATCACGATCATGGCGAAGAACACCGCCATCAACTACCGCGGCGCGCACATCAACATCGTCGACACCCCGGGGCACGCGGACTTCGGGGGCGAGGTCGAGCGCACCCTGAAGATGGTGGACGGCGTGATGCTCCTGGTGGACGCCAGCGAAGGGCCGCTGCCCCAGACCCGCTTCGTCCTGCGCAAGGCCCTCGAGGCGAGCCTGCCGCCGATCGTCGTGATCAACAAGATCGACCGCCCCGACGCCCGCCCCGCCGAAGTGCTCGACGAGATCTTCGACCTCTTCATCGACCTCGACGCGTCCGAGGACCAGCTCGACTTCCCGGTGCTCTACTGCAACGCCCGCCGCGGCACCTGCCGCACCGAGCCCGACGGCCCCGACACCACCCTGGAGCCGCTCTTCGAGGCGATCCTCAGCGCGGTGCCGGCGCCGCGTTTCGACCCGGCGTTCCCGCTCCAACTCCTGATCACGAACCTCGACTGGGACGACTACGTCGGCCGCCTCGCGATCGGGCGCGTGTTCAACGGGAACATCGCCAAGGGCCAGGAGGTCAGCCTCTGCCGGCACGACGGCACCGTCGCGACGGCCAAGGTCACGGGCCTGTACGGCTACCAGGGGCTCAAGCGCGTCGAGATCGGAGGCGCGGGCCCCGGCGACATCGTTGCCGTCGCCGGCCTCGACGACGTCTGGATCGGCGAGACGATCTCCAACCGCGACGACCCGCGCGCGCTCCCCCACATCAAGGTGGACGAGCCCACGATCGCCATGGTGATCGGCGTCAACACCTCGCCGATGGCCGGCCGCGACGGCCAGCACCTCACCTCGCGGAAGATCAAGGAGCGCCTGGAAAAGGAAACCCTCACGAACGTCTCGATCCAGGTCGCCCCCACGGATTCCGCCGACAGCTTCAAGGTCTCGGGCCGCGGCGAGCTTCAGCTCGCGATCCTCATCGAGATGATGCGCCGCGAGGGGTTCGAGATGTCGGTCGCCAAGCCCGAGGTGCTCACCAGGGAGATCGACGGCGTCCGCCACGAGCCGATGGAGGCGCTGGTCGTGGACTGCCCGGAGGAGTTCATCGGGGTCGTGACCCAGAAGGTGGGGGCGCGCCGCGGCCGCATGACCAAGATGGTCAACCACGGCACCGGGCGGGTGCGGATGGAGTTCCGCCTCCCGTCGCGCGGCATGATCGGCTTCCGCAGCGAGTTCCTCACCGACACCAAGGGCACGGGGATCGCCAACCACCTCTTCGACGGGTACGAGCCCTGGCAGGGCGACATCGCGCACCGGAGCACCGGCGCGATGGTGGCGGACCGCCCCGGGCGCACCACCGGCTACGCGATCGAGCACCTGCAGCCGCGCGGCGAGCTGTTCATCCTCCCCGGCGCCGAGGTCTACGAGGGGATGGTCGTCGGCGAGAACGCCCGCGAGAAGGACATCGACGTCAACATCACCAAGGAGAAGAAGCTCACCAACATGCGGGCCTCGACGTCGGACGAGGCCGTCCACCTGGTGCCGCCGCGCCAGATGAGCCTCGAGCAGGGCCTCGAGTTCCTCGCCGAGGACGAACTCCTCGAGGTGACGCCGACCTCGCTGCGCCTGCGCAAGAAGATCCTCCCCGCCGTGCGCCGCAAGTAGTCCGTTCCTCCACGTCGTCAGGCTTCACGCTTTCGCCCAGCGTCTGCCCCTCGGCGTCGAGGCGGGAGACGAGGAAGGACCTCCGCATCTCCGGTGGG
>NCBR01000261.1 GCA_002279285.1 Acidobacteria bacterium 37-71-11 | reverse complement strand
GTACGCCGCCATGGACGTCTTCGTATTCCCCGCCGCCGGCTCCGACCATGCCCACCGGGCGATCGCCGAGGCGGCGGGGTGCGGCGTCCCGTCGCTCGCGGCCGACCTGCCCGGCGTGCGCGACCTCGTCGAGCCGGGCGTCAGCGGCGACGTCTACCCGGCCACCGACGCCGCCGCCCTCGCGGTGCTGATCGCGGCCTGGGCGCACGATCCGGCCAGGCGCCGCGCCGGCGGCGGCGCCGCGGCCGCGCGGGCCCGGGCGCGGTGGACCCCGGCCGCACTCGCGGCTGCCGCCGTTGAGCTGTACGCCGCACTCCCCGCCGCGGCGCGTTGATTCCGGCCACGACGCAACGAAGCGGGAGGCTCCCCGTTCACGCCGCCCGCATGAGGCGCACCTTGATCAGGTCCACGCCGGTCAGGTACACCGCCACGAGTCCGAGCGTCGCCGCCAGCAGCCAGAGCGGGATCGGCGCCATCAGGATCCCGAGGCTCGCCATCGCCCCCACCACCAGCACGTCCGCGACCGAGCTGCCCAGCAGCCAGCGGCTCGGCATCGAGTGCCAGAAATAGCGGTGCTCGCGCACGACGTACACCGTCCCCTGCCCGGAAAACACCAGCAGGACGAACATCAGCGTCTGCAGCTGCGCCAGCGGCAGTCCCAGCACGCTGCGCGCGAAGAAGAAGACCCCGAACGACATCAGCAGGATCAGCGAGGCCAGCACCAGCGCGGTACGCATCAACGGACCGATCCGCCAGCGCGTCGGCGCCACCGGCACCGTGGTCCGGTCCGTCGCGATCGCCATCGTCACGAAGTCGTTGGTGAACAGGAGCAGCACGATCAGCGTCGGCGTGGTCACGAACGTGCCCGTGAGTATCAGCCCGAGGCTGAGCAGCAGCGAGATCTCACAGGTCTTGATGATCTTGTTCAGCGTGTAGGTCACCATGCGCTGGTAGATCCGCCGGCTCGTGCGCACCGCCGCCACCACGTTGCCGAGGCCCGGGTTGGTGAGGACGAGGCTGGCGGCGGCCTTGGCGACGTCCGTGGCGCTGCTCACCGCGATGCCGACCTCCGCCTGCTTCAGCGCCGGCGCGTCGTTGACGCCGTCCCCGGTCATTCCCGTCGTGTGGCCGTGGCGCTGGAACGCCTGCACCAGGTGGAACTTGTCCTCCGGCAGGACCCCGGCGAACACGTCGTGCTCCAACGCATCGTCCGCGCCGGGCCGGCGGAGCTCCCCGACCGGACACACCCGCCCGCCGATCCCGACCTGCCGCGCCACGACCAGGGCGGTCCCTTCGGCGTCGCCGGTGACCATCACCACCCTCACCCCGAGGTCGTGCAGGTGCCCGATCAGGCCGGCCGCATCCGGCCGCGGCGGATCGGCCAGGCCGATCAGGCCCACCGGCTTGAGAACCTTCCCCTCGCCGACCTCCCCCTCGGCCACCGCCAGCACGCGGACGCCGAGCGCGCCGAGCCGGTCGATTTCCCCCGCCAGCGCCGCGCCCGCCGGCCCCGCCAGCGCCAACACCGTCGCCGGCGTGCCCTTGACCACGCGCCGGCCCCCATGTTCGCCCGGAACGATCCCCTCGGACCGCTTCGTCGCCGAGTCGAACGGGATGAACTGCCGGCCCGCCGGCGCCGCCGTGGCCACCCCGCGCGCCTTGGCCTCCTGCACGATCGCGAGGTCGATCGGGTCCTGGGTGGACTCGTCCGAGGCCACGCTCGCGCGCTCGAGCACCTGCGCCTCGGTGTACGGCGGGCAGGCCACCAGCGCCGTCACGCTCAGCTGGTTCAGGGTAATCGTGCCGGTCTTGTCGCTGCACAGCACGTCCATGCCGGCGGCCTCCTCGATCGCCGCCAGCCGGGTCACCAGCACCCCCTCGCCGACCAACTCGGTCGCCCCCACCGCCGTTGCCACCGTAAACGTCGCGGGCAACGCGACCGGCACCGAGGCCACGAGCAGGATCAGCGCAAAGGGCAGCACCTCGGCCATCGGCCGCCGCTACGTCCCCCATCCGCACGTGCACGACGTCGCCGACCACCAGCTCGCGCGCCGGCACCAGCTGCCAGCGTCCGTCGCGCCGCGTCCGCGCCTGCACCTGCAGGCGCTGGCGCAGGATCTCCAGCGCGTTGCGCGCGCGCCCCTCCTGCACCCGGCCCACGACGGCGTTGAACGCCAGCAGCGCCGCGATCACGACACCTTCACCACGGCGTCCGAGCACGAACTCCAGCACGATCGTCAGCTCGAGCATCCACGGGACCGGCCCCCAGAAGTGCCGGGCCAGCTCCAGCAACGGGTGGCGGCGTTCCTCGCGCGCCTCGTTGGGCCCGTCCCGGACCAGCCGCTGGGCCGCCTCCGGTCCCGTCAACCCGATCAAACCCTGCGCCGGCGCCGATGTCGGATCTTCGCTCATGATGCATTTTACGTGGCCCCACTGCCGCGACGAACAGGCATCCCGGCCACTACCGGAAACTTGCGACAATGAGACGTATTCTTATTCCTGCACACCCCTCTTGACACGCCTGGGGTGCGAGTCTAGAGTCGGCGCCGGAAAACATATCGAGCGTTCGTTTTTTAGAAGGAGCAAAGATGAACCGAGGGCATCGAAGGCAGATCCGGCTTTCGCACGACGGCCCCGCCGACCGCCTGCCCGAGCGGATGAAACTTTCGACTCGCAATTCTCGAGTGTCAACCGTCAACTCGGAACTTCTTTTCGGGTCAGGGCGCAGCGCGCCCAGGAGGAGACAACCATGGTGATGCCAACGCTTCCCAACCACGCGTGGCCGCGGCGAGCCGCCGCGGTTGCGGCTGCCTGCCTGATCTGCCTGCTCGTTGCCGGGCCGGTCGTCGCGCAGGTCAGCAACGCACAGATCGAGCTTCGCGTCGCGGACACCGGCAAGCTTCCGTTGCCCGGCGTGACGGTGAAGCTCACGAACGTCGCCACCGGTCTGGAGCGGACGCTGCCGACCGACGCCGCGGGCCTCGCGCGCTTTGCCGCGCTGCCGCCGGGCACCTACGCGATCCGCCTCGACCTCGACGGGTTCGCGCCCGTGGCTGAGGAGAACCTCGCGCTACGGGTCGGCCAGGTGCTGCGTGTCAACGCCGTGATGCAGCAGGCCACGACCAAGACCGAAGCCGTCACGGTCACCGGTGAGGTCCCGCTCGTCGACATCGTGAAGACCGACTCCTCGACCAACATCATCCCGGAGCAGATCCAGTCGCTGCCGGTGCCCGACCGCGACTTCCAGAAGCTGGCGTTCATCGCCCCCGGCGTGCAGCGCGAGCGCGGCGGCTACCGTTTCATCAGCGGCGACCCGGTGATCGGCGCCGGCGGCAACGCCTCGGATGCCACGATCATGGTGGACGGCGTGGACTTCACCGACCCCGCCCTCGGCCTGGCCCGGGTGCAGTTCTCGCAGGACGCGATCAGCGAGTTCCGCGTGATCACCAACCGGTTCGACACCGAGATCGGCGGCTCCGC
>NCBR01000260.1 GCA_002279285.1 Acidobacteria bacterium 37-71-11 | reverse complement strand
GTACGCGGCCGCGAAGCAGGTGCCGACCAGCAGCGAGCCGATCAGCCCCGGCCCCCGCGTCACCGCCACCAGCTCGATGTCGCCGAGGCCGGCCTGGCGCTCCGCCTCGGCGAGCAGGCGGGGCAGGGTCTCGAGGTGATGGCGGGCCGCCAGCTCGGGCACGACGCCGAGGTACGGCGCGTGCGCCGCCACCTGCGAGGAGATCAGGTTGCAGCGTACGCTGCCGTCGCCGTCGAGCACCGCGACCGCGGTCTCGTCGCACGAACTCTCGATGCCGAGCGTCCGGAAAGACCGGGGTCCGGGGTCCGGGGTCCGGGGTCCGGGCATCGGCATCAGGCGATCTCCTGCACCGTGGCCGCCGTGACCGGGCGCGCGACCCCGCGCTGGCTCACGATCGCGGTGAGGAGCTCCGGTGGGGTAACGTCGAACGCCGGGTTGTACACGTCGACCCCGGCCGGCGCGATGGCGGTCCGCCGCACCCGCCGGACCTCCTCGCCGTCGCGCTGTTCGATCGGGATCTGGGCCCCGGACGGGCAGGCGAGGTCGAACGTGGTGGTCGGCGCCGCCACCACGAACGGCACCCGGTGGCGGGCGGCGGCAAGCGCCAGCGCGTAGGTCCCGACCTTGTTGGCCACCGCGCCGTCGGCGGCGATACGGTCGGCCCCGACCACGACCCCGCCCACCGCGCCGCTCGCCAGCAACGAGGCGGCGGCCGAATCCGCCAGCAGCGTGACCGGGATCCCATCGCGGCCGGCCTCCCACGCCGTCAGGCGCGCGCCCTGCAGCACCGGGCGCGCCTCGCACGCGTACAGGCGGGCGAGACGCCCCTCGGCGTGGAGCGCGCGCACGATCCCGAGGGCGGTCCCGATCCCGCCGGTGGCGAGCGCCCCGGCGTTGCAGTGTGTGAGCAGCGCCACGGGGCCGGGAAACAGCGCCGCGCCCTGCCTGCCGATCGCGAGGCAGGCGGCGGCGTCGGCGGCGTGCAGCCGCCGGGCGGCGGCCAGCGCCTGAGCGAAGCGCTCGGCCGCGGGCGCGGCCTCGACCGCCGCCATCACCGCTGCGACCGCGTGCGCCAGGTCGGCGGCGGTCGGACGGGCCGCGGCGAGCCGGCGGGCGGCGCGGCGCAGGCGCCCCAGGTCGGGGTCGCGGCGCACCTCCTCGGCGAGGGCGTACGCGGCGGCGAGGCCGATCGCCGGCGCCCCGCGGACGGTCAGGGCGCGGATCGCGCGGACGGCAGCCGCAACGCCGGCGATGGGGATCCATCGCTCCCGCTGCGGCAGCGCTCGCTGGTCGAGCAGCTCGAGGCCCTCGTCCCAGCGCAGCGCCGTCACTATCGTCGCCGGCTCGCCCACCGGCGGATGGTACCTCACGGCCGCGCCCGTTTCGGTATACTCCGGTATCGGCAAGGGAGGGTGTATGCCTCTTCGCGTGGCAATCAACGGGTTCGGCCGCATCGGCCGCTTGATTCTCCGCCAGGCGCTGCACGACGCCGCGATCGAGTTCGTCGCCGTCAACGACATCACCGACGCGCCGACGCTCGCGCACCTGCTCAAGTACGACTCGGTCCACGGCCGGCTCGATGCCGACGTCGCCGTGACTGCCGACTCGTTCACCGTCGGCGGCCGCACGATCAAGGTGCTGGCCGAGAAGGAGCCCGCCAACCTCCCCTGGAAGACGCTCGGCGTCGACCTGGTGATCGAGGGGACCGGCCGGTTCACCAAGGGCGAACAGGCCAAGGCGCACCTCGACGCGGGCGCCAAATGGGTGCTGATCACGGCGCCGGCCAAGGGCGTGGACGCGACAGTCGTCTACGGCGTCAACCACACGACCCTCGACCCCGCCAAGCACAAGATCGTGTCCAACGGCTCGTGCACGACGAACTGCCTGGCGCCGGTCGTCAAGGTGCTGCTCGAGAAGTTCGGGATCGCGCACGGGCTGCTCACCACCGTGCACTCGTACACCAACGATCAGAAGATCCTCGACTTGCCGCACAAGGACCTGCGCCGCGCCCGCGCTGCCGGGCTCTCGATGATCCCGACTTCGACCGGGGCCGCCAGGGCGATGGCCGAGGTCTTCCCCGAGCTCAAGGGCAAGTTGGACGGCCTCGCGGTGCGCGTCCCGACTGCGGACGTGTCGCTGGTGGACTTCACGTTCACGGCGGAGAAGCCGATGACGGTCGAGGCGCTCAACCAGGCGTTCCGCGACGCGGCGGCCGGCGAGCTCAAGGGGATCCTGGCCGCGAGCGACGAGCCGCTGGTGTCGATCGACTTCCGCGGCACGACCGCGTCCTCGATCGTGGACCTGCTCTCCACCATCGTGATCGGCGGCACGACCGCCAAGGTCCTCTCCTGGTACGACAACGAGTACGCCTACGCGGCGCGCTGCGTCGACGTCGCCAAGCTGTTCGCCAGGTAGGGAGGCTGCCATGGCCCTGCGTTCGATGGACGCCCTCAACGTCGAGGGGCGGCGGGTGCTGCTCCGCCTCGACCTCAACGTCCCGCTCAAGGATGGCAAGGTCGGCGACGAGACCCGCATCCGCGAGGCGGCGCCGACCGTGCGCGCCCTCGCCCAGCGCGGCGCCGTCGTCATCGCCTGCTCCCACCTCGGGCGCGCCAAGGGGAAGCCGGACCCGGCGCTGTCGCTGGCGCCGGTCGCGCCGGCCCTGGCGCGGCTCTTGGGGCGCCCCGTCCGCTTCGTCCCCGACGTCGCGGGCGACGTCGCCAAGCGGGCGGTCGCCGCGGCCAGGCCCGGCGACGTGCTCCTGCTCGAGAACCTGCGCTTCGAGGCGGGCGAGGAGGCCAACGACCCGGTGTTCTGCGACCGGCTCGCGGCGCTGGCCGACGTCTACGTGAACGATGCGTTCGGGAGCGCGCACCGCGCCCACGCCTCGACCGCCGGGGTCGCCAGGCTCTTCAAGGAGCGTGCCGCCGGTCCCCTGATGGCGCGCGAGATCGCCGCGCTTTCGCGGGTGCGCGACAACCCGGAGCGCCCGTTCGTCGCGGTGGTGGGCGGCGCCAAGATCTCGGGCAAGCTGGAGACGCTGACCGCGCTCGCCCGGCTCGCCGACACGGTCGTGCTGGTCGGCGGCATGGCGAATACCTTCCTGCTCGCCGAGGGCGTCGCGGTCGGCCGCTCGCTCGTGGAAGCCGATCTCGTCGGGACCGCGAAGGAAATCCTGGCCGGCGCGGCGGCGCGTGGGACGCCGGTGATCCTCCCGACCGACGCGGTGGTGGCCACGGGAACCGATGCCCCCGCGCACACGGCGGCGGTCGGGGCCGTGGGCCCGCAGGAGATGATCCTCGACATCGGGCCTGCGACGCGGGCGCGCATCGCCGGCATCCTCGCCACGGCGCGAACGGTGTTCTGGAACGGCCCCGCCGGGGTGTTCGAGAAGCCGGCGTTCGCCGCCGGGACGCTCGCCATCGCCACGGCGCTCGCCGCGAGCGCCGCGTTCACGGTCGTGGGCGGCGGCGAGAGCGT
>NCBR01000259.1 GCA_002279285.1 Acidobacteria bacterium 37-71-11 | reverse complement strand
GCCGAGATCGGCCAGACGTACGCGATGGCGCAGGAGCACTTCACGCTCTACCTGTGCCGCAAGCCCAAGGGGTGGACGCTCGAGAAGATGTGGCCACGCCTGAAGGTCTGGGACTGACGTCCGGCCGCCCGCGCCCTTCCCTCGCGGTGACCTCGCTCACAGCCCGCAGGGTCGCCGCCGTGGTACCCGGAATACTCGCGGCGACCCGGACGATGTTCATTGTGGGAGCGCCGCTCCACGGAGGTGACTCGTGCGCACACGACGGTTGGCTTCGCTTCTCCTCGGATCGATCGCGATGATCGGTCTCGCCGGTTGCTCGCGCTCGGCGCCGGCGCCACAAGGCCGCGCCGGCGCCGCGGCGGCACCCACGGCGAGCGCCGCCCCGACCGCGGGAGACACCGGACAGGGTGTGGAGAGCGGCGCGCCGCCGGCGGCGCGCGACCGCGCCACACGTGAGCGCCCCTGGCGCACCGAGCGCCGCCGGGTTGCGGAAACAGCCCCGCTCGCCGCCGCTCAGGCCACGGCCGAGCCGCCGGCCGCGCCGCCGACACCCGTGCCGCCGGTGAGCGTGCCGGCCGGGACGGCAATCGCGGTGCGCCTGGACGCGGGCGTCTCGAGCGCGACCGCGACCCAGGGCGAGCTCCTCCACGGCGAGCTGACGGCGCCGCTGACAGCGGGTGGTCGCACCGTGGCCGGGATCGGGACCCCGGTCGAGGCGCGCGTCGAGTCGGTGGTCGCCTCGGGCCGTCTGGCCCGCCCGGCCACGCTGTCGCTCGTGCTCACCGCGATCCGGATGGGCGGCGGTCCGGTCCCGGTCGTCACCGACCCGCTGGTGCGCAACGGGAGCACGCACACGAAGCGGAACGAGCGCTACATCGGCGGCGGCGCCCTGCTCGGCGCTCTCGCCGGCCAGCTCATCGGCGGGCACACACACTCGACGATCAACGGCGCGGCGGTGGGCGCGGCGGTCGGCACCGGCGCGGCCGCGGTCACCGGGCGCCTCGACGTCGTGATCGGCGCCGGGGAGGTGCTGCGCTTCACCCTGGCCCAGCCGGCGACGCTGCAGCCCTCTCCCTGATCGCCGCCGGGGGCCGGCGCCCGGCGGGCCTCGACGGCCGGCGCCGTGCCCGGGGCCCGGGCCTCACTCCCTTCTTCCGGACCCCGGAACCCGGTCCCCCGTCTCCCGTCTCTTCGCGAACCACGGCACGAACGCGCTGGTGGTGCGTTGGTACTCGCGGTAGTCGTCACCGCGGGAGGCGAGCGCCTGCGCCTCGGTGGCCGGGACCCCGGTGACCTTGAGCAGGAAGTACAGCATCAGCGCGGGACCGACGAGCGCGACCCACCAACCCGGCGAGCCGGCCGCCAGCAGCACGTACGACCACCAGTGCACCCACTCGAAGAAGTAGTTCGGATGGCGGGCGACGCGCCAGAGGCCGGTCCTGCACGTCGTGCCGCGGTTGGCCGGATCGGCGCGGAAGCGGGCGAGTTGGGCGTCCGCGAGCGCCTCGCCGAGCACCGCGACGACCCAGACCGCGACGCCTGCGACCCCGGCGGCGCCCAGCGCGACGCTGCCCTGCATCGCGAGGAGGAACGGCAGCGACAGCACCACATCGAGTACCGCCTGCGCCTGGAAGAAGACGAAGAAGCGCGCCTGCGCCCGGTCGCCCCACCGCGCCCGCAGCGTCCGGTAGCGCCCGTCCTCGGGCTTGCCGACGATCCGGTCGGCGATCAGGTGCCACGCCAGGCGCAGCGACCACCCGCCCGCCATCACCGCCACCAGCGCCCGCCGCAACGGGTCGCCGCCGCCCGCGACCGCGTACAGCACCGCCAGCAGCCCGAGGCCGGCGGCCCAGCCGACGTCCACGATCCCGGCATCGCGGCGCGCGCGCTGGAGGAGCCACAGCGCCGCCATCATTGCGGCCACCAGGACCCAGCCGGAGAGCAGCAGTTGAACGATGCTCATGTCGCGCCTTCGGATGAGTTTACACGTACCGCGGGAGCCTGCGGGGATGAAAACGGCGGTGGCCGCCGTTGTGGCCAGCGTGACGACACAGGCCCCCGTGCCCGCCGCGCCGCCCGCCATCGTCGGGCGCATGTTCTCGAGCGTGGCCGGCCGGTCGCTGGCCGGCGAGAGGCTGCGTGTCCCAGAGGCGGCTGCGGACCGGCGCGGCCTCGTTGCGGGCGGGATGCGCGGTCGATGAAAGCGCGGGCCACCACCGCAGCCGGGCAGCCGCCGCTGTGGCCGATGGCCGCGGTGGCGCGCCGTACCGGGATCGGGCCGCACACCCTGCGCGCCTGGGAGCGCCGGTTCGGGTTCCCGCAGCCGCTGCGGCTGCCGTCCGGCCACCGCCGTTTCACCGAGGAGCAGGTCGCGCGTTTGCGGCTGATCGCTCAGGCGATCGGCCTCGGCCACCGCGCCGGCGACGTGGTCCCACTACCGAACGAGCGGTTGCGGGACCTCCTCGGGGCCTCGCTGCCCGAGACCGACAGCGCGGCGGCGTGGGCGGCCGGGATCCTCGACAGGGCGCGCGCGTTCGACCGCGAGGGGATCGTGAGCGGCCTGGCCCGGGCCTCGGCGAGCATGGGCGTGCGCGCGTTCCTGCACGAGAGGCTGCGGCCGCTCACGGCCGCGGTCGGCGGGGCGTGGGCGGCAGGCCGGCTCGACATCAAACACGAGCACTTCCTCTCGGAGATCGTCGAGGACACCCTGCGCACGTTGCGTGCGCCGCTCGAGCACGGCGCCCAGGGGCAGCCGGTCCTGCTCGCAACCCTCCCCGCCGAACGCCATACCATCGGGCTGCAGGCCGCGGCGCTCGTGACCGCCATCGCCGGCCGGCGCGTCCGCATCCTCGGGGCCCAGACCCCGGTCGGTGAGATCGCGAGCGCCGCGGCGCGGCTCGACCCCCTGGCGGTCGGGGTCTCCGTCACGCGGCACACCGCGCTCCCCGCCACCGCCCGGCAGGTCAACCGGCTGCGCGCGACGCTCGCGGACGCCGTGGCGCTCTGGATCGGCGGTGCCGGCGCGCCGCTCCTCGCGGGCCTGCGGCCGGGGATCACGCTTCTCGCCACCCTGAGCGACCTCGAGGACGAGCTGCGGCGGGCCGCCGGGGGCGACTCGCACCCCGCGCGGTTCTAAACTGCCGCCATGGCTGTCGTCGTCGAGTTGATCAACGTCAGCAAGAGCTACCGCCGCGGCGACGAGTTCGTCCATGCCCTGCGCGGCGTTTCCTTCACGCTGGCCGGCGGCGAGATGGTCGCCATTGTCGGCCCGTCGGGGTGCGGCAAGTCCACGACGCTCAACCTCGTCGCCGGGGTCGACCGGCCGGACTCGGGCGCGGTGATCGTGACCGGTACCGACCTCGCCACCGCGGGCGAGGCCGTTCTCGTGCAGGCGCGCCGCCACTCGACCGGGATCGTGTTCCAGTCGTTCCACCTGATGCCCCACCTCACGGTCGAGGAGAACATCGCGCTTCCGCTCGCG
>NCBR01000258.1 GCA_002279285.1 Acidobacteria bacterium 37-71-11 | reverse complement strand
GCCGGCCCGGTGGCCGTCGTGGGTGCCGGCAGCATGGGCGGTTTGGCGGTCGAGCTCGTGCGCAAGCTGGACCCCGCCCGCGGCATCGTGGTGTTCAACCGCGGCCGCGAGCGCGGCGACGCGCTTGCCGCCCGCTGCGGCGGGACGTTCCGGCCGCTGGAGTCGCTGCGGGCAAGCGCCGACGGCTTCGCTGCGGTGATCACGGCCGCCTCCTCGCCGGCGCCGTTGATCGACCCCGAGCTGGCGGCGCTTCTCGCGCCGACCTTCCTCCTCGACCTCGGCATGCCGCCCAACCTCGCTCCGGGGTGCGGCAAAGTCGAAGGGATCGAACACGTCGATCAGGTCGCGCTGCGCCTGGAGGCGGAGACGAACCGGTCGGCCCGCCACGCGGAGATCGCTCAGGCCGAAGCGATCGTCGAGGAGCAGCTGCGCGAGCTCGCCTACGAGGTGATGGAGGTCGAGCTGTCGCCGGTGGCCCGCCACCTCGTCGCGTCCTTCCGCGAACTCGCGCGCACCGAGATGACGCGCATGGTGGATGGCGGGTGCGACGTGCCGCCGGAGCGGCTCGACGAAGCGGCGGACCGCCTGTCCCAGCGTCTCGTGCGCGTGCCGTTGCGCGGCCTGCGCGAGGTGGCGTGGCAGCACTCGCCGGACGTGCTCAGCATCTTCCTTGCCGCGGTGGAGAAGTGAGTCCTGTGTTGCGGATCGGAACCAGAGGCTCCGACCTGGCCCTCTGGCAGTCCCGGCGTGTGGCGGCGCTGGTGCGCGAGTTCTCCGGAGCGGAAAGTGAGTTGGTGATCGTCCGCACCAGCGGCGACACCGACCGCTCGCGCGCGCTGCACGAGCTTCCCGGCAGCGGCTTCTTCACTAGGGAACTCCAGGCGGCCCTCGCCGCCGGCACGGTCGACCTCGTCGTCCACTCGCTCAAGGATCTCCCGACCGACGAGCCGGCCGGTCTCGCGGTGGGCGCGGTGCTGCTGCGCCAAGACCCCCGCGAGCTAATGCTGGCGCGCCCCGAGGCGGTCGGAAACGGCGGCCTGGGCCTCGCCCCGGGCACGGTTGTCGGCACCTCGTCGCTGCGCCGGGCCGGGCAGGCGCTGGCCCTCCAGCCCGACCTGGCGATCCGGCCGCTGCGCGGCAACCTGCCGACGCGCGTGCAGCGCGTGCGCGAGGGCGCCGTCGGCGCGATCCTGCTCGCCTCCGCCGGCGTGGACCGTCTCGGCCTCGACCTGCAGGGGCTTGCCGCCACGCGTTTCGAGGTCGAGCGGTTCCTGCCGGCGCCCGGCCAGGGCGCGCTCGCGGTCGAGGTGCGCGCGGACGACACGGAGGTCGCGAGGGTGGTCGGCCCGCTGCACGAGCCCGGCGTGGCCGAGGTCACGGCCTGCGAGCGCGCGGTCCTCAAAGGGCTCGGTGGCGGCTGTCACCTGCCGCTGGGAGCCTTCGCCAACCGTTCCGGCGAACGAATCGAGCTCCTCGCGGCCCTGGCCGACCTCGACGAGGCTGTGACCCGCTCGTCCCTCCGCCGGGTGCGGGTGAGCGGCGCCGACCCCGAGGCTGCCGCGCGCGCCGCCCTGGCGGCCTTGAGCGGGAGCGGACGGTGAACCGGCCCTGGGTGCTCGCGACGCGGGGAGCCGAAGAACTCGGGGCCCTGGCGGAAGCCCTCGAGGGCCGCGGCGTCGAGTTGGTCCCCCTCGCGGTCACGCGCGAGGTGCCGGTGGACGACGCGGCCGGCCGGGCGCGGGTCGAGGCGGCGCTCGGGGCGCTGAGCTTCGTCGCCTTCACCAGCAAGCGCGCGCCGCGCGCCCTGCGGCGCGCCGCCCCCGATCTGGCGCCGGCGCTGGCGACGAAGCCGGCGGCCGCGGTTGGACCGGCCACGGCGGCCGCCGCCCGCCGCGAAGGTTTCGACGTTCAGATCGTGGGGGAGGGCGGCGGCGAGGCCCTGGCGAACGCGCTCGCGCCGCGCCTGCGGCCCGGCGACGCGGTGCTGCACCCCTGCGGGCGCGAGCGCCGCGACGAGTTCGGCGCGGCGCTCGAGAGAGCGGGTGGGCGGGTGGTGCCGTTCGTGGTGTACGCCATGGACGAAGTCCCGACGAACGAGGCCCCGCCGCTCCCCGAGGAACCCCCATCCGCGGTCGTGTTGACCAGCCCGCGCGCCGTGCGCGCCTACGTCGCCCGCTGCGGCGCGCGCTGGGCCGGCGTGCCGCACATCGCCATCGGGGCGACCACCGCAGCGGCCGCTGCGGCGGCCGGCGTGCGCGCCGTCGCCGCCCCGCATCCCACAACCGAGAGCATCGTGGAGGAGCTATGTCTGACCTGCTCGTGAGACCCCGCCGTCTTCGCTTCAACCCTCTCGTCCGTGACCTCGTGGCCGAGGCCCGGTTGGACGCGCGCGCCTTCGTGATGCCGCACTTCGTGTTGCGCGACCCGAGCGCGGTCGAGGAAATCGCCGCCATGCCGGGGATCCGCCGCGAAGGGATCGACCGCCTGTCGGCGACGATCGAGGCCGACCTCAAGCTCGGGATCCGGGCCGTCCTGCTCTTCGGCGTCCCCGGGGACGAGGAGCCGAAGCACCCCGACGGGCGCAGCTCGTACGCCGACGACGCGATCACCCCGCGCGCGGTCGCGGCTCTGAAGAAGCGCTTCGGCGCCGACCTTGTGGTGATCACCGACGTCTGCCTGTGCGCCTACACCGACACCGGCCACTGCGGCGTGATCAAGGGTGGGCGGGTCGCCAACGACCCCTCGCTCGAGCACATCGCGCGCCAGGCGGTGGCGCACGCGGCCGCCGGCGCGGACATCGTCGCGCCCTCCGACATGATGGACGGACGGGTGCTGGCGATCCGCCAGGCGCTCGACGCCGCCGACCTCGTGGACACGCCGATCATGAGCTACTCGTGCAAGTACGCCTCGGGCTACTACGGGCCGTTCCGCGAGGCGGCGCACTCGGCGCCGCAGTTCGGCGACCGGCGCTCGTACCAGATGGACGCCCGCAACCGGCGGGAAGCGCTGCTCGAAGCCGAGCTCGACGTCGAGGAGGGGGCCGACATCCTGATGGTCAAGCCGGGTCTTGCGTACCTCGACGTGCTGCGCGACATCAAGGAGAATTTCACGCAACCGGTGGCGGTCTACAACGTCTCGGGCGAGTACTCGATGGTCAAGGCGGCGGCCGAGCGCGGCTGGATCGACGAGCGCGTCGTCACCATGGAGAACCTGCACGCGTTCCGGCGCGCCGGCGCCGACATCATCATCACCTACCACGCCCGCAAAGCGCTGGCCGAGGGCTGGCTGTGACGGCGGCGGCCGGGGGTCCGGATGTGCACCGCCCGCGGGGGCGGCGATGACGGCGCTGGTGCTGGATCGATCCGCCGCGCTGTACGAACGCGCCTGCGCCGTGCTCCCCGGTGGGGTCAACTCGCCGGTGCGCGCGTTCCGCGCCGTCGGCGGCCCGCCTATCTTTTACCGCGAGGCGGCGGGGGCGCGCTTCACCGACGAGGACGGCAAT
>NCBR01000257.1 GCA_002279285.1 Acidobacteria bacterium 37-71-11 | reverse complement strand
GCTACGGGCTGTGGCATCGCTACATGTCCGATCTGGGCGATTGACATGGTTGGTCTCTCACCAACTGGGTGACAGCATTGTCGGCCGCTCCTTCCCGCACACGGCTTACCGATGGCCTTCAGAGTGTGGCATGCATGACGCCGCACGCGCGGCCCCCACGTCTCCCTCAGGTCGTCACCCCCGAAGTCAATCGTCACGTGGTCAACCTCGCCCACCGCCCCACTTGGCTCACACCCCAGAGCTGGCTCAGGAGTTCTTGCGCTTTCACTCCCGGGTTGTTGGGTCTTGCGACCATGCCCTCGCGCGTACCTCCTCCCCCAGCACGACCAAAGCGGGGGTCCTTCCCTCCAGCGCCTTTCAGCGCCTTCCTCGGTACTACGACCCCCTCCGACTCCCTCTCGGCACCGTGCGACTTCACGCTCAGCGCTTATACGCACGGCCTTGCCCGACGCAGGCTGCCGAGTAGGGCCTCTCCTGTTCCGCATCGACCTGTGGCAACGTGCCGCCGCCTCTACCCCGAGGAGGTCCAGCGTCCGCTCCGGACTCCAGGACGCTGTCTGTTGCCTTCGCCGTGATACGAGCGGCTCGGCCCTCCCGATCACCTTTCGGTTGAGCCTCTGACGGGGCTGTAGCGTTCACTCTGTTGCGGCCCGCTTCCTTGCTCCCTCCCTCCTCGGAGGCTTTCGACGCCCCGCTCAGCCACGGGGATCTCTCCCCGCAACCGGGGCCTGCTACCGGGCGCTCCGGCGCTTACCCGGACGGGACTTTCACCCGTAAGGTCGATGCAGCGTGAAACCGCTCTGACGGTTTCGTCAGGACGCACTGTAGCCGGAGGCTACATGAGGACGCGAGCGGGGCGAGCGCAACGCCGCGGATGGTCCGCTATCGGCAGCGCAAGATTAAGGAAGGCGGGCGGCGCGACTGCGCCGCCCGCCCCACCATCAACTTCCGGAACGGTTCTCGTACGCGGGCCGGTGGGGCACGACCGCCGGATGCTCCTTGACGAGGCGCGTGACCTCCTCGATCGCCCGGTCGAGCTGTGGGTCGCCGCCGTTCCACATCTTCGCCGGGTCGTCCACCACGTCGATGTCGGGGTCCACACCGTGCCCCTCGACGATCCACTTGCCCTCGGTCGAGTAGATGCCGAACGTCGGCACGGTCACCGCGCCGCCGTCGATCAGCGGGGGCGCCCCGGAGATCCCGATCAGCCCACCCCAGGTGCGGCGGCCGATCAGCGGCCCGAGGTGCGCCATCCTGAAGTAGAGCGGGAAGGCGTCGCCACCCGAGCCGCTCCAGCCGTTAATCAGCATCACCTTGGGACCCGGGATGGAAACCGGCGGCCACTGCCAGTCCTTGCCGTCGCGCACCGCCCAGAAGTTCGTCACCGGACGGTTCAGCAGCTCGATGAAGCGGTCCGGAATCTGGCCGCCCGAGTTGAAGCGCTCGTCCACGACCAGGCCGTCCTTCCCGAGCTGCCCCATGAACTGGCGGTAGAGCTCGTCCTGGCCGTCGCGGCCGGTGTCGGGCACGTAGATGTAGCCGATGCGGCCACCGGTCGCCTTCTCGACCTTCATCCGGTTGGCGTTGATCCACGCCAGGTTGCGCAAGCGCACCTCGCTGTCCAGCGTCTTGACCAGCACCTGCCGCGCGCCCGCCATCGCCGGCTTGTCGTTGACCGTGAGCATCACGTCCTTGCCCGCGAGCCCGTCGAACGCGGCCCACGGATCTTGATGCGTGTCGAGGGGAACGCCGTCCACCGCGAGCAGGTAGTCGCCCTCGCTGACCTTGGTCCCCGGCTCCGCCAGCGGCGAGCGCACATCAACGTCCCAGGGCGCGCCCTGGTAGATCTTCTTGATGCGGTAGGCGCCGTTCTCGAGGGCATAATCGGCGCCGAGCAACCCGACGCCGCGCTTGGCGCCGTGTTCGACGTCGCCGCCACCACGGTAGGTGTGCGAAGAGTTGAGTTCGGCGATCAGCTCGCCGAGCACGAAGTTGACGTCGTCGCGGGTCACGCAGGCGTCAACCAGCGCGCCGTAGCGGGTCCGCATTTCGTTCCAGTTCACCCCGTGCATGCCCGCGTCGTAGAAGAAATCGCGCTCGAACCGCCAGGCGTCGGTGAAGATCTGGCGCCACTCGGCGGCCGGGTCCACGGTCATCTCGAGCGTGCCGGTGGCGAGCTTCTTCTCCATCTTCTGGTCCGGCTTGGGGTCGACGAGGGCGAAGGTCTTCTTCTTGACCACCAGGATCTTGTCGCCGCCCGCCGCGATCTCGAACGCATCCGCGTCGGCGACCACGGTCTTCTCCTCACGCTCCTTGAGGTCGTAGAAGACGACCGGGCTCTTCTCCTCGCCCGAGCCGGTGCGCGGCAGCCTGCGGTAGAACACCTTGCCCGCAAGCGCTTGGAGGTCGGCGTATCGCCCCGCCTTCGGCGGCAGGACCACGGCGCGCTCCTCGAAGTTCGCGAGGTCGATCTTGACCGGTTCGGGCTTGGCCGGCTTCTCGGCCTTTGTGTCGGCCTTGTCGGCCTTGGCCTCACTCTTCTTGCCGCCGTCCTCGGCCTTCTTCGCTTCCTCCTTCTTGGCGTCGTCCTTCTTCCCCTCCTCGACGTCGTTGCGCGGCGCCAGTGGCGAGGCCACATCGGCGCGCAGCGGGACCGCCATGAGGTTGTCGGTGTTGGCGTAGATCCAGGTGGCGTCGGTGCCGTAGGAGGGTTGGAACGTGCGGCCGGAGACGTAGTAGAGGTACTTGCCTTCGGGGTCGAACGCCGGGCTCGAATCGTTGTAGAAGCCGGAGGTGGCCTGGTGCAGCGCCCCGTCTTGCGTGTCGTAGAGGAAGATCGCGCTGCTCCGGTTGGCGAGGTCGCGTCCGAACGCCACCCAGCGCGAGTCGGCGGACCAGCTCGCCGTGAAGCCTTCCAGTTCACCCTCGAACATGTACAGGCCCTTGCCCATCCGAGTGACGACACCTGATGCGACGTCGCACACGTCGATGTCCTGGGCCTGGTCGGCGAACACGACCTTGGTCGAGTCGGGCGACCAGAACAGCCGATAGCGGAAACCGGGGCCGAGTTTGGTGACGGTGCGCTCCTCCCCCGAGCCGTCGGCGTTGCGCACGACGAGCTGGTACTCGCCGGATCTGTCGCTCCAGTAGGCGATCAGCTTGCCGTCGGGCGACCACGCGGGGAACCGCTCCGCGATCCCCGAGGTCCGGGTCAGGTCGAACGTCGGCCCGTGCTCGGCCGGGACGGTGAAGACGTCGCCGCGCGCCTCGAACGCCACCCTCTTGGCGGACGGCGAGACGCTGGCGTCCTCGATCAGGTCGGCGACCTTCTCGAGGCGGGGCTTCAGCGTGGCGCGGTCGGTGACGACCTCGATCTTCACCTCGTGCGCCTTCTCGGTGGCCAGGTCGAGCAGGTAGAGGCGGCCGCCGTTCTCGAAGACGATGTCCGACGGTCCAATCGAGGGGAAGTGCACGTCGTACTCGGTGTACGCCGTCACCTGGCGCATCGC
>NCBR01000256.1 GCA_002279285.1 Acidobacteria bacterium 37-71-11 | reverse complement strand
CTCGCCCGGCAGGGGATCGAGGCGTTCCGCGTGACCTCAGGCAAGGCTGACGTGCCGACGGGGAGCGTCCTCGTACCGCTCGCCCAGCCGCTCGGCCGGCTGGCGCGCATCCTGCTGGACCGCGGCGCCTCGATGGGCAAGGCGTTCGAGAGGGAACAAGCGCGCCGCGACGCCAAGCGCCTGCGCGACGAGATCTATGACATCACGGCGTGGTCGTTGCCGCTGTTGTGGAACGTGCCGGCGAGGACGCTGCCGGCCGTCCCACAGGGTGTCGGGCTCGAAGCGGTGAAGGCGGGCGACCGGCGGCCGGGCACCGTAACCGGCGAGGGCCGGGTGGCGTTCCTGCTCCCATGGACCGACGAAGCGTCGGTCCGGGCGCTCGCGCAGTTGTTTCGTCAGGGAGTGAAGGCGGCGGTGGCCGCCAAGGCGTTCACCGTCGAGGGGCGCGAGTTCGCACCGGGCACCGTGGTGGTGCGCCGCGCCGGGAACGAGCCCGGTTTGCGCCGGCGGCTCGAGGAGATCGCCCGCAACACGGGGGCGGACTTCGTCGGCGCCGAGACCGGCTATGCGGAGGCCGGCATCGACCTCGGCTCGACCAACGTCTTCCCGCTCAAGGCGCCGCGCGTGGCGGTCGCGTGGGACGTCCCGACCTCGGCGCTCTCCGCCGGCGGCCTGCGCTGGGCGTTCGAGCGCGCGTTCGGCTACCCGGTGAGCGCGGTGCGGACCTCGACCCTGGCGCACGCCGACCTCTCTCACTTCGACGTCATCGTGCTCCCCGATTCCTGGGAACGGGGCGGGTCGTACGCGGGCGTGCTCGGCGAGGAGGGCGTCAAGCGGCTGGCGGCGTGGGTCGACGAGGGCGGGACGGTCGTGGCGGTCGGCGGCGGGGCGGCGTTCTTGACCGGCGAGAAGGTCGGCCTGCTCGCTTCCAAGCTCGAGAAGCGCCTCGGCGCCGAGGCCCCGCTGGAGAAGGGAAAGCCCGGCAAGGACGAGGACGCCTCCGCGACCGGTGACCGGGCGTTCAACTACGACAGCGCGGTCAAGCCCGCGGAGGAGGAGCCGCCGCTGGTCCCGGGCGCCATCCTCCGGGTGGACCTCGACCCCGAGAACCTCCTCGCGGCTGGCTTTCCCGACGGCCAGGTGGACGTGCTGGTCGACTCGAGGAGGGTGTTCACGCCGCTCAGGCTCGACCGCGGCAGCAACGTCGGGGTCTACGCCGGGCCCGACGATCTCGTGCAGGCCGGGTTCATGCTCCCCGCCTCGCGCGAGCAGCTCCCCCGCAAGGCGTACCTCATGGTGGAAGCGCGCAAGCGCGGCCGGGTCGTGGCGTTCGCGGAGGACCCCGTCTCGCGCGGGCTTTCGCACGCCACGATGCTGATCCTCGCCAACGCGGTGTTCTTCGCCCCGGCCCACTGACGGGCCTTTCTGCGGGCGCGGCCGGCTGCTACGATGCCGCTCATGGAAATCGAAGCGTGAGCGACTGGTGGTGGGTTGCGTTCGGCGGGGTCGTGGCCCTCCTGCTCGGGCTCGACCTGTTCGTGTTCCACCGCCGGTCCGGCCGCGAGGGAACGCGGCGGGCGCTGGCCTGGAGCGGGTTCTGGATCGGCCTGGGTCTGGCGTTCTCCCTGGTCGTCGGCGTGGCGCGCGGCCACGACGCGGCGCTCACCTACCTCACCGCCTACCTGATCGAGCAGTCGCTCTCGGTGGACAACCTGTTCGTGTTCGTGGCGCTCTTCGCCTACTTCTCGGTCGCGCCGGAGCACCATCACAGGGTGCTGTTCTGGGGGATCCTCGGGGTGATCGTCACCCGCGGGGCGTTCATCTTCGCGGGCGTCGCGCTGATCGCCCGCTTCGAGTGGGTGGTGTACGTCCTCGGCGTGATCCTGATCGCCACGGCCGCGAAGCTCGGCTTGTCCGGCGGCGAGGAGGTCCACCCGGAGAAGAACCTGGTCGTGCGCTTCGCGAGCCGCATGCTGCCGATGGTGAAGAGCTTCCACGGCGACAAGTTCGTGGTGCGGACCGGGCGCGGATGGCGGTTCACGCCGCTCCTGCTGGTCCTGCTCGCGATCGAGAGCACGGACGTGATGTTCGCGGTGGACTCGGTGCCGGCCGTGCTCGCGATCTCGCGGGACTCGTTCGTCGTGTACACCTCGAACGTCTTCGCCGTCCTGGGCCTGCGCGCGCTCTACTTCGCCCTGGCCGGCGCCCTGCGGTCGTTGCGCTACCTGCGCCCGGCGCTCGCCGTGATCCTGGGGCTGGTGGGCGTCAAGATGCTCCTCTCCGAGGTCGTCGCCGTTCCCACCGAGCTGTCGCTGGGCGTGATCGCCGTGATCCTCGCCGCCGCCACCGCGGCGTCGCTCCTGCTGCCGGAAGGCAAGGGGCGGGCGGCGCGGAGCTAGGCCCGAGGGAACGGCGAGTCGAGCGCCCGCTTCCACGCGGCGACGCTCGTGTGGATCATGCGGCCGGCGAAACGGGCGCGCAGGGCCCCGAGGAACGGCAGGTCGCGTGCGGCCGGGGCGAACTCGGCCTGGTCCCCGACCAGTTCCTCGAGCGGCTGGTAGAGCGCCGTCCGGGAGAACTGCGGTGCGCACAGGAGCTGGCTCACCAGGCCGGGGACCTGCTCCCCAGCGGCAAAGCGGTAGGTGGCGTGGTCGGCGAGGGACAGGCACTCGAGGAGCCAGCCGTCGTCGCGGCCGGCGAGCAACCAGAGCGGCGCCGTGGGATCGCCGGGCCCGCTCGCCTCGGCGCCTTCCGCCTCGTCCGAACTCGCCGGAGGTGCCTCGGGCGCGTCCTCGGCGGGCGCCTGGGCCGGAACCTGGTCGGCGGCGGAGCGTGAATAGCCGAGAAACACCTTGCCGGCCGTTGCCCAGGCAAGCAGCGTCTCTCCTTGCGCCTTGCGGGGGAGCATCGCGAGCCAGCTCGAGGCCAGCGCTCTCGTGAACCCGGGGGCCACGCGCTCCAGCTCGGAGAGTTCCATCATTCGGCCCGGCGGCCAGGCCGCGCTGAGGGCGGCGCGTCCTCCGAGCGGGAGCGCCGGCAGGTGCGAAGCAAGCGCCGCGGCCGCCTCGGCGGCGAGGCCCGCCCGGCGATCCGCCAGCGCTGCGGCGAACGCGTCGGTCTGGCCGGCCAGCTTCGAGAAGACGGTGGCGGCGCCGTCCCACCCGGTCGCCGTGACCCGGTAGGCGGGCCGGTCGTGCGCGACGTCCGCGAGGAGCGCCAGGAACAGCGGCTGCACATCGCGGCCCGGCGTCGCGAACACCAGCACATCGTCGAACAGCAGGGCGCGGAAGGGGAACGTGGCGCCCCCAGCCGTGACCGCACCCGCAAACGGTGCGCCGTCGCCGGACCCGGCCAGGCGCAGCGCCTGCCTCGTCGTCGAGCGCCCAGGCGCATCGCCCCGAGAAGCCGGCGCGAACGAGCCAGCACGTGCCCGGCATCAGGCGAGCTTGCCCCCGCACTCGGGGCAGAACTTGGCGCCGGGGCCGACCTTGGCGCCGCACGTCGGGCACTCGGTCTTGGGCTTGAGCGGCGCGCCGCACTCGCTGCAGAACTTCCCCGGGGAGGTTTCCTTGCCGCACGCCGGGCACAGCACCGTCGCCTCCGCGGTCAGGTTCACGCCGGCGGTGAGGTCCTGCTGGCGCAGCTTCTCCTCGGCCTGCTCGACCGTGATCGCGGCCTGCCTGGCGGCCAGCTCGCGCTGCAGGATCGGGGCGCAGCTCTTGCACAGCGCGCGCTCGGCGTTCCAGCAGATGTCGCGGCACACCCACGTCCCGCACCGTTTGCACTGGAGGAAGAGCGGCTTGATCTCGGCGACCGCCGCCTCGAGGGCGCGGTCGTGCTCCGGCCCGCCGACCGCTTTCTGGATCTCGTAGCTGCCGGACGAGGCACGGCCGAAGATCCCCCCGAAGATGTTCCCCGCCGCCCGCACGACGTCGCCGGCGATCCCGGCTTTGTTCGCTTGCCAGCTCGACATGTAGCCGTTGCCGCACGACTTGCAGAAGAACTTGAACTGGAAGCCGGTGTCGGTGGAGAGGTCCTGGTAGTTGTCGGTGAACTCGATGTGTGCCATCAAACGCCCCCTGCCAGTTTCGGCGCGAACCTAACAAGCAGCCGCAAGAGTGTCAAGCTGAGCGCGGGTTCGTTCGTGCGGAAGCGGGGGACAATGGGTTTGGTTTTCGAAACGGGAGGCGGCGATGACCGGAGAGCCTGCGCGCGGCAAGGTGCGGATCGAGCACGACACCCTCGGGGCGATGGAGGTCCCGGCGGAGGCGCTGTACGGGGCGCAGACCGCGCGGGCGGCGGCGAACTTCCCGCTGAGCGGCTGGCCGCTGCCGGCCGGCTTTCTCGTCGCGCTCGCGCGGATCAAGGCGGCGTTCGCCCGCGCGAACGGAGCACGGGGGCTGCTTCCCCACGAGATCGCCGAGGCGGTCGCTGCCGCCGCGGATGAGGTCGCGGGCGGCGCGCACCTCGAGCAGTTCCCGATCGACGTGTTCCAGACCGGGTCGGGGACCTCGACCAACATGAACATGAACGAGGTGGTCGCGCACCTGGCCAACCTCGCCCTCGGCGGCGATCCCGCGGCCCACCGCCCGGTCCACCCCAACGACCACGTCAACCTCGGGCAGTCCTCCAACGACGCGGTGCCGGCGGCGCTGCGGATCGCCGCCGCCCTCGGCTGGCGCGACCGCGTGCGGCCGGCGGTCGCCGGCGTGGCCTCCGCGCTGCGGCGCCTGGCCGTCGAGCACCGCGCGACCGTGACGCTGGGGCGAACCCACTTCATGGACGCGGTGCCGACGACGTACGGGCGCGTCTTCGGCGCGTGGGCCGATCGGCTGCTGGAGGCCTGCGACCGGGGCGACGAGAGCGCCGGCCACCTGCTGCGGCTCCCTCTCGGCGGCACCGCGGTGGGGACGGGGATCAACGCGGATCCCGCAGTCGTCGCGCGCGCCGTCGAGCTGCTCTCGCAGGCGACCGGGCTCGCCCTGACGCTCGAGGAGAACCCGGCGGCGGGGATCGCCGCCCAGGACGCTCCGATCGCATTCGCGGACGCCCTCGCGGGCCTCGGCCGCGTTCTCCTTCCGGTTGCCAACGACATCCGCCTGCGCGCCTCGGGTCCGTTCGGCGGGCTCGGCGAGCTGCTCCTGCCGGTGGTGCAGCCGGGCTCCTCGATCATGCCCGGGAAGGTGAACCCCGTAATCCCGGAGGCGGTGGCGCAGGTGGCGCTCGAAGTGGAGGGACTCGCCGCGGCGTGCCGCGCCAGCGCGGCGCTGCACCAGCTCGACCTCTCGCACGCCAACCCGCTGCTCGCCTGGAACCTCGACACGATGGCGCGGCTGCTGGCGAACGCGTGCGACGTGCTGGTGGCGCGCTGCCTCGACGGGCTGCG
>NCBR01000255.1 GCA_002279285.1 Acidobacteria bacterium 37-71-11 | reverse complement strand
TCGCAGCGGCGAGAGGATGACGTTCGCCCAGAACTGCGTCCCGTCCTTGCGCACCCGCAGGGCTTCGCTTTCGACGCGCCCGATCTTCGTCGCCTTCTTAAGTTCTTGGTCGGGAAGGCCACGCCGGACGTCCTCGGCCGTGTAGAAGCACCCGAAGTGCTTGCCCATGATCTCTTTTCTGGTGTAGCCCTGGATGCGCTCGGCGCCGGGGTTCCAGCTGACGACATGGCCGTCCTGGTCGAGCATAATGATGGCGTAGTCCGTGACGCTGTCCACCAGTTGGCGATAGCTCTCTTGACTGCCGAGCACCGCGGCTGGGGAATTCGCTTTCGTTTTCGGTTCCCTTTTCATATGAGCTCCTTCCTTCACCCTCGATGGCACACCTGGGCGCGCCTTCCTGGAGCGTGGTTGTTTGGCGTCTTGCCTGACCGTCGTAAAGGACTTCAACAGTTCTCCTTGCTTCGCCTCCGCTATGGCGCACACTCTTCGGCAGGCTCACTTCAACCTAGTCAATTCGCAATGTGCGCAATAGCGTAATTTGTACCGGGGCTCGGAGCCGCGGATTAGGTAGGATCTACCCGATACGTGCCTTGCCGTCGCCCCTCGCGCGGCCAAAGACCACGTTGCGCCGATGAGGGCCGCGTGGCACGCCTGGACGACGCGCCGGCCGACGCCCCTGGGCGGTTCGAAGGGATCGAAAGAGACACGCCGTCGCAGCCACGCCGCCCCGCCCGCCCGATGTGGCGGAACGGGGCGCCGGCGGCGTCGCCCGGTCGCTGCGGTGGTTCGCGGACCCCCGATTCGGTATAGAATGCCCTGATGATTGAGAACACGCGCAGGATCGCCGACCTGCAGCGGGAGCTGACGGCCAACCCCGGCTCGCGGCAGTTCTATCAGCTGGGCGAGCTGCTGCGCCGCGACGGCCACGTTGCCGAGGCCGCGGACGTGCTGCGTTCCGGGCTGGCGCACCACCCGCGCTACGTCGCCGCCTGGGTCTCCCTCGGGCGCGCCTGCATCGAGGCCGGGGCGTCCACCGAAGCGGTGAGCGGCCTGCGCGAGGCGCTCGCGCTCGACCCCGGCAACCCGGTGGCCTGGCGCCTGCTGGGCGAGGCGTACCTGGCGCTCGGCCAGCGCCCGCGCGCGCTGGAGGCGATGGCGCGCTGCCTCGAGCTGGTGCCCGGGGACGAGGTGCTGCAGTCCGCGGTGGATGCCCTCTCGAGCGACATGGCGGCCCCCGAGCCGGCCGCCGCCGAGGCGCCGTCCCCGGCCGGCGGTCCGGTGCCCGGTGCGATGGCGGCCGTGCCGGGCGCCCCCGAGCCCGAGGCGCCGCCGTTCCCGGCACCCCCCGCTGAAGAGCCGTTGGGAGGGACCGTGTCCGCGCCGGCCGTGACACCGGCACCGGCGTTTCCGGGCCACGCAGCCGCGCCGTTCGCCGAACCGACGCCCGGACTCGTGGTCGAGCCGTTCGAGGACCGTGCCGCTGCGGCCCCGGCCGAGGAGATCGTGGCTGGCGCCGCGGCTGCAGCCGGACTGCCGGCACTGGCGGCGGTGGTGGAGCCGGCCTCGGCGCCGCTGGCGGGGTTCGAGTTCGAGCCCGAGGTGGCGCCTGCGCCGGTCGCGGCGATGCCCACTGCGATGACGCCGCCGCCCGCAGCGCCGCCGCCCGCGGTCGAGCCGCCGGCGGCGGAGGCGGCGTTCGAGGATGCGTTCCCGACGCCGGCCGGTGCGGGGCTCTCGCAGCCGTTCGCCGAAGCGTCCCTGGCCGAGCCGGCCGCGGCGCCGGAAGCTTTGCCGGACGCCGACCTGTTCACCGTGCCGGAGACCGATCAGGCGCCGGTGCTGCTCCAAGCCGTGTTGCAGGCGTCGGCCGCCCAGGCCGCCACCGAGCCGGTCCAGCCGCCCGCGTCGTTGACGCTGGCGCGGCTGTACGTGCAGCAGCAGGCGCTCGGCGAGGCCGTGGCGGTGCTCGAGCGGCTGGTCGAGCGCGAGCCCGGTAACGTCGAGGCGGGCGACCTTCTGGCGCTGGTGCGCGACATGATGACGCCGCTGCCCGAAGAGCCGCCTCCGCTCGCCCCGCGCGAGCGCAAGATCGCCGCGTTGCAGCGCTGGCTGGCGTCGCTTACACTGGGCGAGGAACGAGCGCAGCGATGACCTTCGAAAACGCCTTGACCGGCGTCAGGGATTGTGCCGGCGTATCGGTGATGGTGATCGCCGACCGCGACGGGATCCCCGTGACGAGCTGGAGCGAGCGGCCGGATGATGTCGAGGAGCTGATCGCCGAGTTCTCGACGTTCCTGCGCGACGTCACCTCGGCGAACCGCGAGCTGCAGCTCGGCGCCCTCGACCAGGTCACGGTGGCGGCCGAGCGCAAGGTCGTGCTGATCACCAGCATCACCGACGCGTACTTCCTGCTGACCGTCGTGGGCCGTGACGGCAACCCGGGCAAGGCGCGCTTCGCGAGCCGCCTCGCGGCCCATCGCCTGCGCCACGAGTTCGTCTGAGAGGATGGGGATGTTCACTTTTGCCGAGCTGTGCGAGTTGATTCGAATCGTCTCCGAAACCAGGATCGGCGGCCTCGAGATCGAGAAGGACGGGGAGCGGCTGCGTGTGGACGGGGTTCCTGCCTCGCCGCAGCTCGATCCCCGCCTCGGGGCGCCGCTGCTGCCGCCGCAGTTCGCGGCGGCGAGCCAGATGGCGAGCGGCCCGGCGCTGCCGGGCGGCGACGCCGCGGCGCGGGCTGCACATGCCGCGGTCGCGCCCGCCGAGGACGACGGGCTGTCGTTCGTCACCTCGCCGATCGTCGGCACCTTCTACGCGGCCCCGAGTCCCGACGCCGAGCCGTACGTCAAGATCGGCGACTTCGTGCAGAAGGGCCAGGTGCTTTGCATCGTCGAGGCGATGAAGCTGATGAACGAGATCGAGGCGGACGTCTCGGGGCTCGTCGTGCGCCGGTTCCCGGAGAACGCGCAACCGGTGGAGTTCGGAGAGCGCCTGTTCGGCATCCGGCCGTCGTAGCCAGCCATGATCTCGAAAGTCCTGATCGCGAACCGCGGGGAGATCGCCCTGCGAATCATCGCCGCGTGCCGCGAGGCCGGCGTCGCGACCGTGGCGGTGCACTCCGAGGTTGACCGCGACGCGCTCCACGTGCGCATGGCCGACGAGTCCGTGTGCATCGGGCCGGCGTCCGCCGCCGCCTCGTACCTCAACATCACGGCGGTGATCGCCGCCGCCGAGATCACAGGCGCCGATGCCCTCCACCCCGGCTACGGCTTCCTCGCCGAGAACGCGCACTTCGCCGAGGTGGTGCAGGAGTGCGGCCTCGTCTGGATCGGCCCGCCGCCGGAGGCGATCCGGTCGATGGGGGACAAGGCCAACGCGCGGCGGACCGTCACGGCGCGCGGCGTGCCGGTGTTGCCGGGTTCCTCCGAGCCGCTCGCCTCGCGCGAGGAGGCGGTCGCGCTCGCCGAGGCCGTGGGGTTCCCGGTGATCCTCAAGGCATCGGCCGGAGGCGGCGGCAAGGGGATGCGCGTGGCGCGCGACC
>NCBR01000078.1 GCA_002279285.1 Acidobacteria bacterium 37-71-11 | reverse complement strand
CTGCAGCACCATGTCGTCGATCTTGGTGCGCTCGACGGTGCCGAACTCGGCGAGCCGGGCGAACAGCTTCTGCGGCTCGTTGGTGTGCAGGTGCACGCGCAGCCGCGAGCCTCCTCCGGCCACGACCAGGGAACCGCCCAGCGGCTCCACCGCGCGCGCGACCGCCTTGCGGTCGAGCTGTTTGCCGGACAGCAGCCCTTCCGAGCAGAAGCGGTAGGCAAGGTCCAGGTCGGCGTGCGCCGCGGCGAACGGCGCCGGCTGCGCGAGCGACAGGCCGGCGCGCCGCCAGCTTGCGGCGTTGCGGTCGCGCATGAGCGTCGAAACCCCTTCGAGGAAGTACACGAACCCCTGTCCGCCCGCGTCCACGACCCCGTGCTTGGCCAGCACCGCCAGCTGTTTGGGCGTGTTTGCGAGCGCCTCGCGCGCCTGCACGAGGCCTCGGGAGAGCAGCTCGCCGAAGTCGTGGATTCTGGCCGTCTGTTCCTCGAGGCCCGCAGCCCACGCCTTCACGACCGAGAGGATCGTCCCGTCCACCGGCTGCGACAGGGCCTGCTGCGCCGAATCGGCGCCGCGCCGTGCTGCGGCGGCGAACTCTCGCGTGGTCACGCTGACACGGGATCCGATCGCCTCGGCCATCCCGTGGAGGAACTGCGCGAAGATCGCCCCAGAGTTGCCCCGCGCCCCGTCGAGCGCGGCGTCCGCCGCCGTGCGGGCGGTCTGGCCGACCGTCAGCTCGTTGGGCGTCGTGAGCGCCGCAGCGGCGGCCCGCAACGTCGAGGCGAGGTTCGCTCCCGTATCCGCGTCCGGGACGGGAAAGACGTTGATGCGGTTGAGGGTTTCCTGCTCGCGTGCGACGGCAAGGGCGCCCGCCCTCAGAGCGCGCGCCAGCCGCGGTCCGGTCAGGGTCTGGACCATCGGAGCCCCCCCGGGGCGAGTACAGGTCGGAGCGTGGGCGAGCACCTCAACGTGCTACTCCTCCTCCCCCTCCTCGTCATCCTTCCCCACCGTCATCGCCTCGAAATCGTCCTCGGAGAGGAACGAGGCCGGGTCGTCATTGCCGCACACCGGGCACATCGCCTCGACCACCTTGCCTGCGGCCCATTCGAATACGTAGGTCGGGGTCTCGCACTCCATGCAGATCAGGTACTCGGGCGCCGCCATGAACTCATCGTATACCACCGGGCGGCCCCGGGATATCGGAACCGGCCTTGCGGCTGCTACCATCGAGCCGTGGGCGTGCTCGGACGACTGTACGACCTCACCTGGAGACGGGTGCGGCACCTCGGCGCTGTGGTGCTGCTCGGGGAAGCCGTCACCGTGCGCCTGTTCACGCCGCCGTGGAGCGTGCGGGACATGGTGCGCCAGCTCGACGCCATGGGCGTCAAGTCCACGAACCTGGCCTCGGTGATCGCGCTGTTCACCGGCATGGTGCTGTCGTTGCAGACCGCATACACCCTGGCGGCGTTCGGCGCCAAGCTCTATATCGGGGAGGTGGTCGGCCTGTCGCTCGTGCGCGAGCTCGGGCCAGTCCTCACGGCGCTCATGGTGGGTGGGAGGGTCGGCGCAGGGATCACCGCGGAACTCGGCAGCATGACCGTGAGCGAGCAGGTGGAGGCGATGCGTTCGCTGGGGGCCGATCCGCTGCGCAAGCTCGTCGTCCCGCGCATGGTGGCGCTCCTGATCGGCCTCCCCCTGCTGGTGGTGCTCGCCGACGTCATGGGGATCTTCGGAGGCCTCCTGATCTCCACCTGGGAACTCGGCTTGACGCCGAGCTTTTACTTTGGCCACACGTTGCGGTTGATGACCTACGGCGACTTCTTCTCGGGGCTCGGCAAGTCGGTGTTTTTCGCGTTCGCAATCGGGTTGATCGCGTCGTACAACGGTTTGTGCGCCCGCGGCGGCGCGGACGGCGTCGGCAAGGCCACCACCGACACGGTTGTCGGCGTGGCGATCACGGTCCTGGTCCTCGACTTCTTCCTCACGAAGCTGTTCCTGGCGCTATGAGCGAGAGATCTCCCCGCACGCTCTCGGTCCGGCAGATCCGCAAGGCGTTCGGGTCGCACCAGGTCCTCGACGGTGTCAGCCTCGACGTCGCGCCCGGCGAGACCGTCGTCGTCCTCGGCGGCTCGGGCGAAGGGAAGTCTGTTTTTCTCAAACACATCAACGGCTTGCTGCAGCCCGACAGCGGCGAGGTCGAGGTGCTGGGATGCCCGGTGTCGCACCTGGACGAGGACGCCCTCGTCGAGCTGCGCCGGCGGGTGAGCTACATCTTCCAGCAGGGGGCGCTCTTCGACTCGCTGACGGTCGGGGAGAACGTGGCGTTCCCGCTGCAGGAACACACCCGGCTCGACGACGCCGAGGTCGCGGCGCGCGTCGCGGCGTTGCTCGGCCGCGTCGGGCTCGGTGGGACCGAGCGGCTCTCCCCGGCGGAGCTGTCGGGCGGGATGCGCAAGCGGGTGGCGCTCGCGAGGGGCCTCGCGCTCGATCCCGAGGTCATCCTCTACGACGAGCCGACCGCCGGGCTCGACCCGCTGACAGGCCTCGCGATCGTTGCGCTGGTCAAGGAGGTGACGCGGAGCACGGGCGCGACCTCCCTGGTGGTGACCCACGACCTCGCGGTGGCCAGGGAGCTCGCCGACCGGGTGGCGTTCCTCGCACGGGGAACGTTCGCGTTCACCGGGGCGCTTGCCGAGGCTGCGCGCCAGGAGGGGGCCGTGGGGGCGTTCGTACGGGCTGGAGGAGTCCATGGTTGAAGCTGATCGTCGCCGGAAACTGAAGGTCGGTCTGTTCACGACGGCTTTGCTGATCGTGCTCGGTCTCATCATCGTGATGCTCGGGAAGAAGCAGGGGCTGTTCCAGCGCCACGTCACGTACGAAACTCGCTTCGAGCACGTCGGCGGGCTGATCCCGGGCGCGGCGGTGTGGCTCAACGGCGTCGTGGTCGGCTCCGTCGACGACGTGGTGCTGCCATCCGATCCCAACCAGCCAGAGATCACGGTTGTGCTGCGGATCAACGCTCGCCTCGCCGAGCGGGTCCGGGCCGATTCGCGGGTGCGCATCCGCACGCTGGGCCTGTTGGGCGACCGCTACCTCGAGATCTCCTCCGGCAGCGTGTCGCAGCCGGTGCTGCCCCCTGGGAGCGTGATCCCGAGCGAGGAGCCGACCGACGTCTCGGCGGTGCTCTCGCGCGGCGGCGACGCGATGACCAACGTCCTCGCGATCTCAACCTCGCTGCGGAAGATCCTGGAACGCGTCGAGCGCGGCGAGGGGGTCCTGGGCGAGCTCACCGTCAACCCCGAGAGCGGGCGCCAGGTCGTGAACCGGTTGAGCTCGGTCCTCGACGAAACCGACGGCATCCTGAAGGACCTCCGGGAGGGGAAGGGCGCACTCGGCAAGCTCATCACGGATCCCAAGCTCGGTGACCAGCTGGTGGCCGACCTCGCGGGGATGGCCCATGCCGGCCGCGCAGTCGGCGAAGCGCTTGCGGCGGATCTGGCGCGCGACGACTCGGTGGCCGCGGGCCTGCTGAAGGACCCGCAGGGTCGGCAGCGGCTGCAGCGCGCCCTCGACAGCATCGCCGAGGCCGGGACGGCGGCGGCCGCCGCCGGCAAGGACCTCACGGAGGGTAAGGGCGTTCTGCCGCGCCTTCTGAACGACGACGAGTACGCCCGCTCGTTCCTCGCCAACCTCGCGGAGCTCACCTACTCGCTGCGCCAGGTGGCGGACAAGCTCGACCACGGCCAGGGCAGCGCTTCGCGGCTGATCAACGATCCGACACTCGTGAAGGACCTCGAGAACGTGGTGCGCGGGGTTCAGGATTCGAAGCTTGCGACGTGGTTCATCCGCAACCGCCGCGCGGCCGGAGAGCGGGCTGCGGCGAGGCCGAGCGGGGCGCTGGGCCCCGAAGGGGTGCCGACGCCGAAGGCAAAGGAGTAAACGATGGGGACGATCCTGGTCACCGGAGGCGCCGGCTTCATCGGTTCGGGCGTGGTCGCAGCGCTGCTGGACCGCGGGTCCGAGGTGGTCTGTCTCGACGACTTCAACGACTACTACGACCCCGCCTTCAAGCGCGCCAACATCGAACCGGCCCGAGGCAACCCGCGCTTTCACCTTGTCGAGGGAGACATCCGCGATGCCGCGCTGGTCGAGGGCACATACCGCCGGTTCGGCGTCGCGGCGACTGTCCACCTGGCGGCGCGCGCCGGCGTGCGCCCGTCGATCCGGGAGCCGCGGTTGTACGAGGAGGTCAACGGCACCGGCACGCTCAACCTCCTCGACGCAGCCCGCCGGACCGGCGCCGACACCTTCGTCTTCGGGTCGACCTCGTCGGTGTACGGAATCAACTCAAAGGTTCCTTTCGCAGAGGAGGACCCTATCACCTGCCCTGTGTCCCCGTACGCTGCCACCAAGCGGGGCGCCGAGCTGATGGCGTTCACCTACCATCACCTCTACGGCCTGGCGGTGACCTGCCTGCGCTTCTTCACGGTGTACGGCCCGCGCCAGCGACCCGAGATGGCGATCTGCCTGTTCGCCGACAAGCTTTCGCATGGCCAGAGCGTGCCGCGCTACGGCGACGGCTCGACCGCCCGCGACTACACCTACGTCGACGACATCGTGGCCGGGACGCTCGCGGCGCTCGACGCGGCCGCAAGTTTCGAGATCGTGAACCTCGGCGGCTCGCGGACGACGACCCTCGCGCGGCTGATCGAGCTGGTCGCGGCGGCGCTCGGGGTCGAGCCGCGGGTCGAGGAGCTGCCGCTGCAGCCCGGCGACGTGCCGATCACCTTCGCCGACGTGCGCAAGGCCAAGCGCCTGTGGGGGTGGGAGCCGCACGTCCCGATCGAGGAGGGGATCGAACGCTTCGTCGAGTGGTTCCGGGCCAACCGCCTGCGGTAGGGCGGATACCGGTCGTGTCGCCGGGGCCTGTGCGTGCGGAACGCGTTTCGCCGCCCGCATCGGCCCGTGAGCTTCACTCCTGGCCGCCCGTCGTGCATGATGCGCCCGTGGTCAAACCTCGCGTCGGGTCGCCCGGCCACCGGTGGGGCGGGAGGTCGGCCGTGGCGCCGGCCATCGTCGCGGCGGCGGGCGCTGCGGCCCTCGTGCCGTACCTTCCGGCGGGGCCGGATCTCTACGTCCACCTGCTTTGGTGCTGGGAGGTGATGCGCTGCCTTGCGGTCGGCGCGCTGCCGGTCTGGCTGCCAGACCTGAACGCCGGGTTCGGCAGCCCGGGGATCCGGCTGTACAGCCCACTCGGACCGTTCCTCCAGGGAGTGGTGGGACTCGCCCTCGGCAGCGCCGGAGCGGCGCTGCGCGCGGTCCCTGTGCTCGCATGGGGCGGATTTCTTCTCGTGGTCCGGCGTCGGCGTGGGACGCCAGGCGCCGCCGAGTGGGGGATCCTGCTGGCGGCGCCGGTCGTCGTCTACGCCTTGCTCGGCCGCGGGGCGTGGTCCGAGTTCCTCGCCGTTCCGTTGCTTTGGTGGCTGCTCGACGTCGCGGTCGAGGGCGACCTGGCGCCAGCCCGCGACGGCGTCCTGCTCGGGCTGCTCTGGCTCATGCACGCCCCAACGACGCTCATGGCGTTGGTCCTGATGGGCGTGGCCGCCGTGGCGGCGCGTGACGCCTGGCGCCTGCTCAAGCTGACTGGGGCCGCGGTGGTGGCTGCCGGCCTGACGGCGTGGCACTGGCTGCCGCTGGCGTTCGAGGCGGGTCTGATGGACCGCGATGCGTTGACCGGCGGGATCTTCGTCGCGTCCCGCAACGTGCTGGGCTCTCCGTCCGCGCACGCCCTCGGCGAGAACATCTGGCTCGGGTGGTGCGCCGTCGCGCTCCTGGTGGCGCTGGCCGCCGAGCGCTGGTGGCGCACCGAGGGGGTGCGGACCGTTGCCGTGCTCGTGGCGGTCGCGCTGGCGTCACCGCTGGCCGCTTTCCTCTACGCGCCGCCGTCGCCGTTCTCGTTCCTCCAGTTCCCATGGCGTTGGCTCTTGCCGGCCATGGTCGTCGGCGCTCGCCCGCTGCGGCGGTCGCTGGCGTCCCCCGGCGGCAGGTTGGCGCTGGGCTGCCTTCTAGCGCCGTTGCTCGCGTTCCCGTGGCGCGGAGTGGCCAGCGACCCCCGCCTGACGGCAGCCATGACCTGGAAGCAGGCGGGCGCCGCCGTGTTCACCTCCTTCGGCGGCAACCCAATGGTCGTAGACGCCGCCCAGAACCGCCCCGCCTCCTGGGCGCTGCTCGCCCGGAACCTGGAGCGTTTTGGTGCCCGCGACGCCGTTCTCGACAGCGGAGAGGGACGCGTCACGGTGGTGAGTTGGGCGCCGCTCGAGCGCGCCCTCCGGGTCGAGGCGACTGGGAGGACGAACGTGGCCCTGCGACTGCTCGACTACCCGTTCTGGCGGGCGTCGGTCGATGACGTCGCGGTGCCGGTTTATGGGACGACCGGTGTGGTGGAGGTCTCGGTGCCGCCCGGCCGCCACCTGGTGCGGGTCAGCTGGGCGGGCGACCCGTGGGCCCGGGTCGGGCTGGCGGTTGCTGTCGCGACTGGTCTGGCGCTCGGCTGGGGAAGGCTGCGGCTGGGCCGGCGGCGCCGGGCAGGCGGTTCCGGTGCGTGACCCTGCCCCGACCGGTGCGGGCGGCTGGGGCCGCTGGCCGATCCTGGTGGTGATCGGTTTCGGTCTGGTCGTGGGGGGCGCGCCGCTGCTGGTCGGCCCGCCAGGCGGGGACGACGCGTACTACCACGCGATGCGCGCCCAGCAGCACGCGCACTGCTGGCTCGGCGGCGTGGCGCTGCCGCGCTGGTACCCGGACCTCAACGCCGGCCTTGGCGGCCCCGAGGCGCGCGCCTATCCCTTGGTTCCACTCTCGATCCACGCGGCGCTTGCCCTGGCGGCCAACGACGGCGTCGCCGCGACCTCGCTGGCGACGGTGCTCATCGCCATCCTCGCGGGGTGCGCGATGCTGCGTGTCGGGCGCCGGCGGGGCGCGTCGCCGGCCTGGGCAGCCGTGGCCGCAGTGGCCTGGTCGGCCAGCCCCTACCTGGTGATCGCCCTCCACGAGCGGGTCTCCCTCGCCGAGGGCTGGGGTTTGGCCATCCTTCCCTGGGTGCTGGATGTCTCGCTGCCGCCGCGGCCGGCGTCCCGGGGCGAGATGGTGGAGGCGGCGCTGGCGTGGGCCGTGCTGCTCGCCACCCAGCTGCCGCTCGCCGTGATGGCGTGCGGCGTGGTCGCGGCGTTCCATCTCGCGGGGCCACGGCGCGAACGGCTCGTGCGCCTCGTCGCAGCGGGCGCGTTGGCGGCGGCACTGTCGGCGGTTTCGTGGTTGCCGAACGCCGCCGCGCTGGGCCGCACCTCGTCCAGCTTCCTGACCGAAGGCGCGTTCGACTTCGCGCGGCACTTCCTGCCGGGTGGCCTCGCAGATGACCCGGTGCTCGGACGCCAGCTGCTGCTCGCCCTGGCGGGGGCGGCGGCTGCGGGGCTGGGGTTGGCCGCGTTCGACCGCCGCGCGGCGCGCGGGCTGGGGGCTGCGGCGGTTGCAACGGCCTTCATGGCAACGCCCCTGGCGGCTCCGCTGTACCGGTATCTGCCTGGCCTGGGATGGTTGCAGTTCCCGTGGCGGTGGATCGGGGTGGCGGCGTGCCTGGCAACGCTCGCGGCGCTGCGCTCGCCGCGGCGAGGGTTGCGCGCCGTCGCGATCGGTCTGCTCCTGCTTCCGCTCGCCGGTGTGAGCTGGACGCGCTGGCGGCTGGCGCCGGGGGCGCCTCTGCGGCCCGGCGACTCCGGCGGCGCCGTGGCGCGCGCCGCGGTCCGCTACGGCGTGCCGCCGATTCTTCCTTCCTTTCCCGCCTACCTGCCGCGCGGGGTCGACCTTCCGGCCGCACTGGCTGCCGCGGGTCGCGCCCGCGCGCTGGTGACGGCCGTCGGGCGCCCCTCGCCCGACCGCTTCGAGTTCCGCTGTGACGCTCCTGCGGGCGGCTCCGTGAGCCTGCCGCTGCTGGCCGCCGACGGCTGGGAGGTCTCGGTCGACGGCCGGCGCGTCGGGTGGGCGAACGAGAGCGGGCTGATCACCATCGGGGTTGCGCCCGGAGAGCATCGCGTCGTGGCCCGTCAGACGCTGTTGCCGGAGGACGTCGCCGGAATCGCCCTGTCGCTCGCCGGCGTCGCCGCGCTGGGTTTCCTGGCGTGGAGGCGGCGGCCGAGCCCGCCCGCGCCGGGCAGCGCTGCGGACGAAACCGGACCCGTCCCGGGCCGGCCTACCTCCTAGTGGCGGAGGGGACGAAAACAATGCCGCCGGGTACCGCGATCGCCGGATGTAGGCGGAGGAGTCCGGCCATGCGCTCGAGGGGTTGGGTGGTGGCGATGCCGGGGGTGGCGATGATCGCGACCGGGGTCCGCGACGCGAGCAAACGCCCGGCCAAGGCCTCGACCTCATCGCTCCGGGGGGCATCGGCGCGAGGGTCGTACCACCCCGGGTGGCGCGCCGCCTCGGCCGGCACGTTGACGAGGGTGTAGCGGCGGGCCAACGTTCTCAGGTGGTAGGCGATGCCGAGGCGCCAGTAGCCGCCGATGACCACGGTCCCGCCGTCGGGCAGCGCCTGCCGAAGACACGCCGCGATGCGCTGCTCGCCGCTGGGCGGCACCGTCGCCCACGCAACCTGGGCACGGGCCGATGTCACGGCGGCGCCGCACGTCAGCGCCAGCACCGCCAGCGCGGCAGGGCGCGACCTGGCGGCGGCGGCGCCAACCAGGAGCGCCAGCGGCGCGAGGGCCAGCGCCTCGCCGCGCCCAGGGTAGAACGCTGGGACGCCGGCGGCGGCCAGCGCCCCGAGCATCACCGGGGGCAGTGCCGCCCCGATCGCCGTTCGCCAGGCGCCGCCGGCGCGGCAGCCGGCGATGACGACCGCGGCCAGCGCGATCCCGGCGGCCGCCTCCAGCCACCATGGGGACGAGGGCAGGTCGAGCGCCGTGGCGTACGCGCCGAGCGGCGACAGCAGCCGCACCGGCGCCGCGAGACGCGCCGCCGGCGGCATCGCGCGCCAGGCGGCGGCCATCCAGGCGATCGCGGCGGGGGGTTGGTGCATCGCGATCGGCAGCCACGGGAGGTGGCTCGCCAAGCCGGCGCAGACGGCTGCCAGCGCCCGCGAGCGCGCGGGGGGCTGCAGCATGAGGGCGACAACCGCGAGGACCGCGGCCAGGAGCAGGCCGAGGCCGTGGCTCCAGCACGCGAACGCCACGGCGGCGGCCAGGCCCACCGCCCCGCGTCGTTCGTACGCCATGGTCTCGATCCTCTCCCACGCCCAGGCGGCGGCCATGAACAGGAGGGCGTACGCCCTGCCCTCGCACGACCAGGCGATCGCCAGCGGATGGACGGCCAGGAACGCGCCCGCCCACCATCCCGCCCGGGGTCCGAACGCTCGGCGCGCGGCGCGCGCGGCGAGCAGCACCGCGGCCGTCCCGGCGATCACCGACACGGCCCGGGCGGCGGCCAGCGGGGGAACGCCGAGGCCCGCGACGAGCTTGACCAGGAGGTAGGGGAGCGGCGGCCCGGAATCGAGACGGAGCGCGGCGACCAACCCGCTGAGGCTCAACTGCCCGGCCCACGCCGTGAAGTACTCGTCATGCCAGGGATGCCGCAGAAACGCACCGCAGACGCGAGGCGCGAGCGCCGCGAGCGCAAGCGCGGCCCAGCGCCAACTCTCCTTTGGCGGACGTGACACGGCGCCAGTCTCGTCCGGGCGGGGACAGGCGTCAAGGCACGAGGATCGTGAGAGTCCTCAACGGAGCCTCCTCGCCGCCACTGGGGATGAACATCGACGCTTCCAGGGCAAGCTGTCGTCTCTTGCTGCCCCGCGGGCGGTGGCCGGGTTGCTCTGACGGCGCTTCGTCGTCCACTGCGTGGCCTCTTGCTTGCCGGTCCCGCGGGTGGCCGGATGCGGGCCCGGGCGCCCCCGCGCCCGAGCCCGCATGCTCCTGTGCCCGCGAC